>JAITJV010000024.1 GCA_031278755.1 Treponema sp.
AAAGGGTAATCTCCCCTATACGGATTTCGGCAAAACTTCCCGCGCCGGTTTGCAGCATAGCGCCCCGGCGGAGGGCCAGCCCTTCGGGGCCTATGCTTTCCGGCCGATACAGGCTCTGATCTTCTCCGTCGCCCACCATAAACTCGCCCCCCGACGCCTTCAACAGTTGTATCTTCTTTTCCTGGGCAAAAGAAGGAAGAACGGAAAGGAACACAAGGGGGAAAACCAAAAAAGCCGCATATTTACACATCATTGCCCCCCATTATACAATGAAGTTTCTGCGGGAACAAGCATAATCGAGGTCATGGTGAACTACAGCGGTATGAAAGCGACGGTCATGGGACTGGGGCTGCACGGAGGGGGGCTTGAATCGGCCCTGTACCTTGCCCGGCATGGGGCCGAAGTTACCGTCACCGATCTCCGCGATGAAAAGATCCTCGCCCCGTCCGTCGAAAAACTGGAGTCGGACGCCCGCTCCCCGTCCTTTCCCATACGGTACGTCCTCGGCCGCCATGAACCGGAGGATTTCAGCGGCGCCGATATTGTGGTCAAAAATCCCGGCGTCAGACCCGATTCCCCCTACCTGAAGGCTGCGCGGCGCATAGCGACGGATATATCGATCTTTCTGGAAGCCTCCCCCGCGCGGCTGAGCGCCGTAACAGGCTCAAAAGGCAAGTCGTCAACAGCGGCGGCCCTCCACCATGTCCTTGCCGGGCGGCCGGGGGGAAAGGCCAGACTGGGGGGCAATATCACCGTTTCCCCCTTAAGCTTTCTTGACGATTTGTCCCCCGGAGACGACGCGGTGCTGGAACTTTCAAGCTGGCAGCTTGGGGACCTCAGGCTTACCGGCGCAAAGATAAAACCCCGCGCGGCAATCATCACCGCCATACTCCCCGATCATCAGGATTTTTATGGATCAATGGAAGCCTATGTTGCCGACAAGCGCCTTATCTATCAGGGGCAGGACGATGAAGACGTAACCGTCGCGGAGGACGATCGATGGGGACGGAGCTTCCTCCGTGAAAGCCGCGGACGGCCCCTGGTTTACGGCGGGCATGAGCTTCCCGAAGGCGTATCCGGAGGCTGGTGCGCAGGGCCGCGCCTGCCCGGCCTTGTACGCCTGCGGAAAGACGGCGTTTTTGAAGAGGTCTTTGAGGCGGTTCCCCCGCGGCTCCTCACCCCGGGGCTTCACCAGAAAAAGAACCTCCTTGCCGCGGCCCTGGCCCTCATCGATCTCGGCCTGGATCCCGCCTTTGTGAAGGAAAGCCTTGGGGCGTTTCCCGGCATCGAGCACAGGCTGGAATTCTTCCATGAAAAGAACGGTGTACGCTTTTACAACGACACCGCCGCCACCATACCCGAAGCCGCGGCGGCTTCAATAGCCGCATTGTGCGAAGAAGCCCCCGTGATCATAGCGGCGGGAGGATCGGACAAAAACCTCGATCTTGCCCCGCTGGTTTCGATTGCCGCAAAGGTAAAGAACATTGTCCTTCTTGCAGGTTCAGGGAGCGATAAATTAAAGGGGCTTCTTTCGGCCGCGGGGATCCTGTTTCAGGGACCCTTCGATTCGGTGGACGCCGTTGCAAGGGCCTGCTGCGAGGCGGCGCAGCCGGGAGACAGCGTGGCCCTTTCGCCCGGCTGCGCATCATTCGGAATGTTTCTCAATGAATTTGACCGGGGCCGGCAATGGAAGGAGGCGGTGCGCCGCATCGCATAATATGGATATTGAACTGCTCAGGGAAAGGGCCGAAATCATACGGAAGACGCGGGCCTTCTTCGACATACGCGGCTACCTTGAAACGGACACGCCGCTTTTAAGCCCCGATCTTATTCCCGAAAGCTGCCTTGAAGTTTTCCGGACCGACCGCATGCTTCCCGGCGCGGAAAGGAAAAAACCGTACTGGCTTATCCCTTCACCCGAAATATGGATGAAGCGGCTTATCGCGCGGCACATGACAAATATGTACCAGATCTGCAAGTGTTTCAGAAACGGCGAATCCACGGGCCGCATTCACAGTCCTGAATTCACCATGCTTGAATACTACACCATGAACGCCGGCTACAGGGATTCGCTCGTCCTTACCGAAGAACTGTTTTCGTCGCTCTACCCCGCCCCCCTTCCCTTCCTCCGCGTTACCATGGAGGAAGCCTTTGCCGAATGGGCGGGCTTTGATCTTTACCGCGCCGCCGAAAACGGGAGCCTTGCGGAGGAAGCCCGGAGGCTCGGCCTTGATCCGCCCCGCGATCTTGATACGCCCGCCCTCTACGATCTTGTTTTTATTCATGCGGTGGAACCGAAACTTCCCCGTGAAACACCCGTGGCGCTCATCGACTATCCCGCTTTCGTTCCCTGCCTTGCGAAAAAAGATCCCGCGGGAAAAACCGTGGAACGGTGGGAGCTTTACATCAACGGAGTGGAGCTTGCAAACTGTTACAGTGAAGAAACAGATCCCCGGGAGGTGCGCCGTTTTTTTTCCCTGGAAGAAAAAACAAAAAAAGAAAACGCCCTTGTACCCCACGATGTTGATGAAAATTACTGGAAAAATTTTTCCGCCTTTCCCCGCTGTTCCGGTACAGCCATGGGCCTTGACCGGCTCATCATGATCATAACGGGAAGATCAAGCATAGACGCGGTCCTTCCCTTCCCCATGAACGACGGAAGCCGCCGACGGGAAGCTCCGGAAACTATTTGAATACTTCGGACATTCCTGATTTGTCGAACGCCATATCAAACGCGGGAAGATATTCGACGCCCGTGCCTACCAGAACTTCACCCCTGAAACGGTAACGGACCAGATTCATGGCGACGACTTCATCAAGGAGGTTCCGCTTCATGTCGATAAAATTCATCAGAAGAAAGAGCTTTGTTTCATCGGAACTTTTCGCGGGGATGTGGAGTACATCGCGTTCTTCGCCGCCCGCCCAGAAACGGCCTTCGCCGTACAGTTCATAACCGAAGGATGAAAGATCTACCGGAAAGAAATTGGGGTTGTCTATCCTGAGGTTGACGCGGAACCGCGTATTGATGAGTTCCGCCTGGAGGATCGCAATGGACGTAATGGTAAAGACGGGCTCCCTGATACGGGGAAAGACGGCTCCCGCCGAAACCGTTCCCGGCGACGATCGGTCTTTTGAAAAATGGTAATCAACATTAACCGTAAGGCGGACGTCGAGTTCTTCCGGTTCCAGAGGGCATTTTGCAAGATCAATATCAAGGCGGAGGGGAATTTCCGGCGCTCCGCCGGGAATATTTTCAAAGTGAAGTTCCGCCGCGTCTTTTCCAAGCGCACGGCCGTCAAGCTCCGCCTTCCAGTTCTTTATTTCAGTCTTCAAAAGTGAAGTCCGGGAATTCGGCGCGACAAGTTTGAAAAAAAGGGAAATTTTCTGTATGGTTTCGGCTTCTATATGATCGAACTCCAGGCGGGAAGCGGGGATTTCTTCGTGAACAGCCGGAGCCGGAGCCGGAAGCGATTTGCAGGAAAACACCAATCCCAAAAGGAAAAAGACGCGCCATATCCGCCGGATCGGTTTCATACTGTCTTCTTCGGCATTTTTGGCGCCGGCCTTTAGAAAAAATGAACAGACTTGTCCGGCGGTTGTTCGCGGGCGTACTGGAAAAAACGGAAGAATGCCTCTATAATAAAAAACATGATACGCACTCATATTCCTTCACGTTCCGAAGTCAAAGAGGAACACACCTGGGATCTTTCATCTCTTTTCAGGAACGACGAAGACTGGAACGAAGGCCTTGCACGGTATGAAAAGCAGGCGGAACGCATTCCTTCTTTCCGCGGTACGCTGGGAACATCAGCGGAAGCCCTTGCCGCCTATCTTGATTTTGTAAAGGAACTCAGGATACTCGAAGAAAGGCTCGCCTGCTACAGCGACCTCCGCCAGACCGAGGATGAAGGGGGAAGCGCGGCGCGGACCATGACGGGAAAATTCACCATGGCGGCGGCAAAGACCTGGGCGGCTTCTTCATGGGAGAACCCCGAAATACTCGCCGTTCCCGCCGGTAATATGGAGCGTTTTCTGGCTCATCCCCGCATGGCGGAATACCGCGTCTACCTCCAAAGGATACTCCGCTTCAAGCCCCACATACTTCCGGACGGGGAAGAGCGCATCATCGCCCTTCACGCGGAAGGCGAAGGTACAATTCACGACGTCTTTTCCGTGCTGACCAATGTTGATCTTGATTTCGGAACCGTTCTTACGCCTGAGGGAAAACAGCCGCTTACCCAGTCAACATGGTCCGTCTTTATGGAAAGCCCCGACCGCGAACTCCGCCGCCGCGCATACGGCCTTTTTTACGGGGTTTTCGATGCTCATAAAAACACTTTGGCGCGCCTCTACGCGGGATCCGTCAAACAGGACGTGATAAACGCCCGGGTGCGGAATTTTCCATCCGCGCGGGCGGCGGCCCTTTTTCCCGACAATGTAAGCGAAACGGTGTATGACAGCCTTGTCAATACGGTGGGCGAAAACCTTGCGCCATTGCACCGTTACTACAAGCTGCGGAAAAAGATACTCGGCCTTGATGAATTCCGGCATTATGACGTTTACGCCCCGCTGGTTAAAGGGGTGGAAAAGACCGCCACATGGGAAGAAGCGGCGGATATTGTCTCCGCCGCCCTTGCGCCGCTCGGCGGCGAATATACGGACACGCTCCGCTCCGGCCTTCTGGGCCGCTGGGCGGATCGCTATGAAAACAAGGGAAAGCGGGCGGGGGCTTTTTCGGCGGGAAGCTACACGGGACTGCCCTACATACTCATGAACTACAAAGACGACAGCATACGGGATATGTTCACCATGGCCCACGAAGGCGGACATTCGATGCATTCATGGTATTCGGCCGGGGCAAATCCCTTCATGCATTACAGTTATACGATCTTTGAAGCGGAGGTTGCAAGCACGTTCAATGAGGAACTGCTTTTCCGGCATCTGGTAAAAACCGCTTCGGGGGATCTTAAAACCTGCCTTGTAAACAGGCGGGCCGACGAAATTCTTACGACGCTGTACCGGCAGACCATGTTCGCCGAGTTTGAAAAAACCACCCATGATCTTGAGGAAGGCGGTACGCCCCTGACCATCGATATACTGAGGGGCGAGTACAGGAAGCTGCTTGAAAAATACTTCGGGAACGAAATAACGCTTGAAGAAACAAGCGATCTTGAAGGGTTGCGCATTCCTCATTTTTATCGCGCATTCTATGTGTACAAATACGCGACGGGTATTTCCGCGGCTCTTGCGCTTGCAGAGCGCGTTGCGGGCGGAGGATCGCGGGAGCGCGGTGATTATTTCAGTTTCCTCAAATCGGGAGGATCGCACTTCCCCATTGAATCGCTTAAGATCGCGGGCGTTGACATGTCAAGCCCTGAGCCTGTCGAAGCGGCGTGCAAAATATTCAGCGGCCTTGTCGATCAGCTTGAACAACTCCTCCGTCCATAACAGACGGGACGGGTACGGCATTCTTGTATAACACGATGAATTTAAGTTTCACTAACCGTAGGTAACTAACACACCAATGGCTACTAACATACCATCGGAATATAAGTTGAAAAAAGATGCCCGGCGCTATTTGCGCATATCCGGTTCCGCAAGCGCACAGGCTGCGCCCCGTCGTAGACTTTTTGACTATGCGGCAGGGAATGTTTTGCAGGAATTCGGCAGAAATCAATTCGGAAAGACTGACGCCTCCGGGCCAGCCGTTTCTTTCAGCCCGGCTTCCAGCGTCATGTCAAGACGTATGGTAATATCCGGGCGGCGGCTTCCGCCGTGGCAAGGCGGTATCTGCATCTTCAAAGGTTTTC
>JAITJV010000125.1 GCA_031278755.1 Treponema sp.
AAGGTTCCCCCTGCCGCGGCGGCGATAATGCCGGCCGTTTCCCGGACGATGCGTCCGCCGCCTGCTTCCGGCGCCGAACCGGACCGTATCGAACCGCTGACAAGGGCGTAAATGAGCCACGCGCCGGGGCCTATAAAAAGCCGCGGCGCTATGGAAATGAGCGGATTCACAAAGGCGGCGTCAAGCGGGGCGGTCGCGGCGACAGCCGCCTGTATCAGACTGAAAAGCCCGAAAAGAAAGCCCGTAATAAGGCCCACAGCGGGACCTTCCAAAACGGCGCCCAGTATTACCGGAACGTGCATGATGACAATCGCCCCCAGGGGGGACGGGATAAAACCAAGCCTCGTGATCCCCAAAACGATAATGACAGCCGACAAAACTCCGGCAACCGCAATTTTCCGTACTCCCAACGATCTCATATTAAACCTCTACAAATGGTATAATCTAAGAACCATCGCTTTGGCTAGTGTCTCGGAACGTTCCAGCGCCCGTAAAAAAAGCGGGACTATCATGCCCGGCGCGGACCGCAGCCCTCCCCTTCCCCCCCGGGAAAGCTGGGCGTTTATGATGCATTCCGCTTCTTCGGTAAGAACGGGAATAAAACGAAGGGCTATCCCTATTATCAGGGAAATGTCCCTGGCGGGCAGCCCTATCCGGGAAAGGGGGTTAAGCGCCCGGTCAAAGGCTGCAAGGGTTTCGCGAAGGGGGGTAACCGCGGTATACAGCGACAAAAGAGTCATGAGCGCGCCGAGCTGGCTTATCAATAAGGCCGAACGGACAAGTTCATCTTTTGTTATTGAAACCGGCCCCAGGGAAACAACCGCCGCGCTTATATCCCCTGCCCAGGTAAAGATCACCTGAAACAGGGCAAAAAGCGCCAGATAGGGAAAGGCGGGGATGAAGCCCCTCAAAAGATGTTTCGGTTCAACCTTTCCGGCGGCCGTCCCGGCAATCACCGTAAAAAGCAATACGCCCAGCGGGAAAAGCGGATTCGGACCCGCGATCGCCGTAACAGCCAGGATGAGCAGCATGAGGAGTTTTTTCCCCGCGCCGCAATTTCTCAACGGCGAAGGGCGGTCCAAAAATTGCCCGAACGTCATGTTCCTGAAAAATTCACCCCCCGTCTTCCGCCGTTTTCCGCGGCTTTCCGCGGCCGGAACGGGGGCCGGCGTTCCGGCGGGCGCGGCACAGCCCGCCTGCGCGTCTTCTTCACGGCCCGCCGGCGGGGAAACGACGGCAACCCTGTGCGCGTCTTCTTCACAGCCCGCCTGCGCGTCTTCTTCACCGAACGTTCCTTCAACAAGCGAGGCAAGGGCGCAGGCGTCAAGAGGAACCGCGTCCGTACCAAGTTCACGGGCGACGCACACCGTCCATGGGAGCGCAAGGCCCCAGCGTTCGTCCCAATGCGGGCCGAAGACGGTCTGGGGCGTTCCAAAGGCCGCGATCCGGCCCTGATCCATCACCGCGACAAAATCAAACGCCGCGGCCGTTTCCATGGAATGCGTCGAGACTATGACGGTCTTTCCTTTCTTTTTCTGTTCTTTTATCAACGCGAGCACCCGCTCCCGGTTTTTCCCGTCAAGGGACGCAAGCGGTTCATCAAGAAGCAAAATTTTACTGTCCATGGCGAGCACGCCGGCCAGCGCAAGCCTCCGCTTTTCCCCTCCGGAAAGGGCGCGGCTTTCACGTTCCCCGTATTCATCCAGGGGAAGCCCCGCTTCATCCATTGCCTCGCGCACCCTGGCGACAAGGGCGCCGCCCCGCAGGCCCGCGTTCCGGGGGCCGTACGCGGCGTCGTCCGCGGCCCGGGTTTCAAAGAGGGCGCTTTCGGGATGCTGCACCGCCAGCGCGGCGGCAAACCGCAGGGAACGAAGATCCGTTTTTTTGTCCAGCGTATCCCGTCCCAGCACGCGGACCGTTCCCGCCGAAGGAAGAAGGAGGGCGTTGATATGTTTGAGCAGGGTCGTCTTTCCCGAGCCGCTTTTTCCAATCAGGGCCACCGTACTGTTTTCCGGTATGCGGAGGTTCAGGTCCCGAAGCCCTTCCGCGGCAAAGGCGGTTCCGGCAAGGTAATGATGTGAAACGCCTTCAAAAAGAACCGCGGGATCCGACGCTTTTGGGGCGCCGGATTCCGCGCGGGCGGAATTTTCCGGGGCGCCGGCCGCACTCCCCGGGGGGTTCCGCCCGGACGCTCCGGCCTTCTCTTCTGTTTTGACCGCCCGCTTTGGCGGCTCAGCCCGCCCCTGCGGGCGGAGCGCGCGTATGGCGGCGGCCGTCTCTCCGGGGTCAAGGGACGAAACCGCAACATCAGGATATTTTTCGATCAGCATGCGTATTGATTTTACCGGCCCGCTCAGCCTGAAACCCCAGTCCTCAAGCTCCGGCGCCCTCAGCAGATCCAAAGGCTTTCCGTCAAACGCAAGCCGGCCTTTGTCAAGAACAATGCAGCGGGAACAGCGGAACGCCTCTTCAAGGGAATGGGTCACCTGCAGTATGGTCTTTCCGTTCCGGGCGAGCGAATCCATCAGCGAAAGGAGCGATTCCCTGGCAAGGGGATCGATCATGGAAAGGGCTTCGTCAAGAACAAGCGCCTCCCCTTCCATGGCGAGAACTCCGGCTATTGCAAGGCGCTGGCGCCCGCCGCCTGAAAGAAAGTGGGGCGGCGTGCCGCGGAAGGCTTCCAGGCCCGCCGCGGCAAGGGCCTTTCCGACCCGTGCGCTTACTTCGGAACGGGGAAGATTCATGTTTTCAGGGCCGAATGCGGCATCCGCCTCCACGACGGTGGAAACAATCTGATCGTCGGGGTTCTGCAGCACCGTTCCTATCATGCGGCGTATGGTTCCGAGATCCGCAGCCTCCGACGGATCAAAAATATTCCCCTCTTTGTCGTAAACCGAAACCGCCCCGGCTTCAGGCCTGCAAAGGCCGTTGATGCAGTTAAGGAGCGTGCTTTTCCCCGATCCGTTGGCCCCGAGAAGGGCCGTCCGTTCGCCCGCATACATGCGGAAACCAACATTGCGCAGCGCGGGAGAAGACGCGCCTCCGTACGTGAAAGAAAGATCCCTTATTTCCAGAATTCTGCGCGCTTCCATCGCTGTTCCTACAGCCTGTTTCG
>JAITJV010000147.1 GCA_031278755.1 Treponema sp.
TCCATTGATCGGCGGCCACGACATCGACGCCGCTTTTGTATATTTTGAGAACCCGGAAGACGTTTTTCCAGTCCTGATCGGAATCTATGCCGAAGGAGACGTCGAGAAAATCCTTGAGGTCTTCGGAAAGGTACTCTCCCCGCACCGGGACAAATTTGGGTTGATAGGTAAAATTCCGCTCGGTGATGTTTGCGTCGAATTTTTTAAGGACGAAGAAAAAATCAAACGTAACAAACTGCGTAAAGGCGAGGATCAGGTTGTAGCACCGGTCTATGGCATTGCAGCGTTCGCCGTCAAAGGCCGCGCCGAAGGCCGCAATGTCCTGCTTAAGGCGGGCGGACAGGTTCTTGATCGGGACGGTCTTTGCGTCGGCCTCTATGGTTTCGGCGCTGATACGCCGCTTTATTTCAAGAAGGTTCTTGTCCAGAAACGCTTCCGCCGTTATCTGCTTAAGCTGGGCGGACTTGGCGGCGTTCTGCATGAAAACCTGCGCCGGGGAAATGATCCTGTACACATCGAAAAAGAATTTCCCCAGGCTTCCGTCCAGCTCCTGGGATTTGATCCGGTAAAAGCGTGAAAAACGGCTGCCTGAAAGATCCCTGGCAAGCTGTTTAAGCAGCTTCTTCTTTCCCGCTTCAGGATCGTTGCTCCCGCCGAAGAGAGAAAGAAGTTTGTCAAGGAAACCGGCCATGTTTATTTCTTCCGGGAAGCCGCGGCCGCCGCCGATGAAAGCCGCTCCGATATGCCGCCAAGAAGCCCGCGCGCGGTCCTTCCCTTGTCCATGGCGTCGGCATAGTTGTTGCCCGCGAGGCTCACCTCCGCCTGATCCACGGTACGTCGGGCCGTTTCAAAATCCCGGTCGATAGCGCCGAAATCAAGCTGAAGGTTTTGCGCCCTCTTTGCCGCCCGGATGGAATCTTCGGTTTCCGCCACCGTGTTTTTAAGACCGGCTACCAGGCTTGCCGCGTCTTCCCGCGTCCTTTCGGCGCCGATCCTGCCGTCGGCGACGGCCTTTTCGGCGGCGCTTACCGTTTCGGCGGCGAAGGTTTTGGCGGAATCGTAACGTTTGGCGTCCGCCTCCGTCTGCATGCGGTTAAACGCATCCCTGGCCCTGGCAAGGGTGTTTGCGGCGTAGGTAACCGCGTCGGCGTCGTTTTCCGCCCTGGTAAGCGCCGCGGAGGCGGCGTTCATTTCTTCAACAGGCGGTTTGGCGCAGGATGCGGGAAACACCGTTATAAACGCCGCGCAAAGAACGGCGGCAAGGAATTGCACAGGTCTGTGTAAATATTTCATTTTATCCCCTTCCTCAATATATACTCAATATATAATATTTTGAATAAAAAAACACCCCGGCAAAGGGCTTAGGGGAGCCGGCAAAAGCGCCGAAAAATAAAGGATATGTCCGCCTTTATTACCCTGAAAAAATATTTTCTTGTCCTTGCGGCGGCCCTTGCCGCGGCTGCTCTGGCGGCTTTTTTTATGAATTATGCGCTTAAAGGCCCCCGGCTTGGCTTTTACTTCGATTTTCTTTCAAGCCGCCGGCCCGCCCTTTCCCCTCCGCGGGAAATACTTCTTGTTGATACCGGGGAAATAACTGAAAGCGGAACAGTGATTGCCGTTCTTGACGCCCTTATCGAATTCGACGCGGACAGCCTTGTGCTGGAAGTTCCCGTACTGGGATTTTCCCCGGTTAAAAGCGGGGACGGCGGGGAAATACGCCGCCGCCTTGATGAAGAATTTTCCCTGCTCGGCAGAAACATACGCAACCTTTTTGAGGCCATCCGTATGGGTTCCGTTTCCCCTTCCGAAACGGGCCGCTATGTCGGGGAACTCGTGGAACTTGCCGAACGGGGAAAGGAACGGCTCAGTTCGGCCTTTATAGACCGTGATACGTCTTCGGTCCGGCTTGAAAAGGAAGCCTCCGTTTTTGGTTCAGTGTTCAGGGCGGAGGAAAACTTTGCGCCGGGGGACGGCGCGGCGCGGCGCATACGCCCCGTTTTTCCCGGCGGGGCCGGGCATGCCGTTTACAACGCGCTTAAAAAAAGATGGACGCGGTCGGACCTTGAACACACCGAATACGGCCCTGTTCTTGTTAATAAAAACAGGGATGAAGAAACGCTTATCCCCCTGGATCTTGACGGGGCGGTGATTGCCGAAAGATACGCCGCTTTCAGGCGCATTCCCCTTTCCGTTTTTACCCGTTACGGGGAAACGGACAGAACCCTGCGGAACCTTCTTGCCGCCGCGGAAGAACCGGGGCTTTATTCGGCGGTCAAACCTGAAAAGTCCCCTTTGTACCTTTTTGATTACAGCGAAGCGCTCAGGCTGGATATGCTGGAAAATCCGGCGGAAGAAGCGCGGAGGGCCTGGAAGGTTTCCCGGGAAGAGTATGTAAAGAGCCTTGATGAATTCCTTTCGGGGCCTGCCGAGGCCGCGCTGGTAAGCGGTTATGAAGAACTCATCGCCACGGAAGATATTGACAGCCGGGGGGTAGAACGGCTTGCCGTCCTGCGCGATGATCTGATCCGTACTTTTCGGGAACTCAGGGGATCATGGGAAGAATTCGCCGCCCTGAGGCAGGAACTGGAAGCGGCGCTGGAATCTTCCCTGTGCATCATGGGGCCGCGGCCCGATTCTTCGGGGACGCTTGCCGCGGCGCTCATAGGCGGCCGCTGCATCGTTCCCGGCAGATCGGCGCATGTTCTTTTCTGGTCTCTCCTTGCCGCATTTCTTGCCGTGGCCTGCGCTTCCCGTCTTAAATCCGCAGCCTGCCTGCTTTCGGCCCCGATTTTCGGCGCCGTTTTGGCTTTTGGGTTTTCCTGGTACTTTGTGATTTCAGGTTACTGGATAGATCCCCTTATCCCCGCCGCGTCAGCGTTTGCGGGGATTCTGGTTTTTTGGATCGGCTCCCTTGTCGTCATGGCGCGCGGCGCCGCTTTTTTCCGCCGCGCCTACGGAAACGCCGCGGGGAAAGCCTGGCTGAAGCAGCTTGTACGCACAGGCCGGCCCCTGCCTTCCGCCCGCATAAAGGCCGCCGCCGCGGTGATGGCCGTAAAAGATCCCGCGCTCCTTGCCGGAGAGGATCAGGGCGATCCGGCTTCGGCGGCCGCCGCCGCGGAAAAATTCAGGAAAGATGCGTCGGCGATCCTTAAAAAAGCCGGCGCGGTGATACTGGGCTATGAACGGGACATGGTCATCGCCTGTTTCGGTTCGCCTCTGGAACGGATATGCCTTAACACCATCAAGGGGGAAACTCCGTACAGGGATGATCGCAGCGCCCAAAACGGGCATCATCCGGCGGCCAAGGCGGGCGGTTTTATCATGGAACTTTTCAGGCTTCATCCCGATCTGTCATGGCGCTTCGGCGTGGATTTTGGGGAATGCCTTTTTTACTGGTCGGGCATATCGGGCTATACCGCCTTCGGCAGGGCCGTGATCCGTTCCCGCGTTCTTGCGGGCCTTGCTTCCCGTTACAAGGCCGCCATCCTTATTACGGAGCCTGTGCGGGAACGGCTTTCCGTTCCCGTCCGGAAACTCTACTCGCTGGGCAGGGAAGGGGAGAACAAAACACATTTCTACGAACTGCTTGTCAAAACGTTCACCGGCGGGCAAGCCGTTCAATAACCGGACCGAGAACGCGGAGCCGCACAACGCGTCCGCCCCCCAATTCGGGAAAGGCCCGGTAGCGTTCGCCGTCATCGGAAAAGGGGCTTGCCTTTTCGCCGGGAAAGGGCGCGTAGCGTTTCTGCGTCCAGCGGAGGCCGGGATCGCGGAGGCTTACGCCGGGCCGCGCGGGATCGAAATAGATGTATGATTCATGGACGCCCCGTTCGGCAAGGGGCGCTTCGTCGGTACACTGAAGATAACGGACGACTCCCCGTGAAAAATCCACCGACTGTATGACGGCCGAATGTGAAACAGCGCCGTCGTAGCCCCGGAAAAGGATGATGTCCGCGGGCTTAAGGCTGCGGATTTCGTCCCGCACCGGGAGGATCTGGGAACTCCCCGAATCAAAGAAGGCGGTTCCCGCATACCAGGAAGGATCGCCGCCCCGCCTTACCCCAAGGGCGCGGCGGAGGGCGCCGCCCAGATCGACGCCCCCTTCCTCCGCCACCCTCGAAAGGACATGCCAGACAAAGCCCGAGCAATCCATGCCGGCAAGCCCCACGCAGTAAAGGTAATTGTACACATCGGACTCTTCGACGCCGCGGCCCGATACAAGTACATAGGGCCTGTGGGGAAGGCCGCGGTAGGAGCCGGCCTTCATCCGCGCAAGCTCGAAAAGATCGCGCGTGGAAGACCACTTCTGGCCGGGCATGTCGAAGATGATCACCTTTTCCCTGCCGTCGGAAAGGGATTCGGTGTATTCGCCGAATTCATCCGAGTCAATGATCCCCTCGATGACAGGCCAGAGGAATTCGGGATCGCCCTTGCCGCCGCGGAGAAATTCCCAGCCTTCTTCAAGGAGCGCGTCCCTTTCGTTGTTCTGCGCGAAAGGCATGCGGAGGTTCATCACCCTGCCGCCTATGATCCGTGTTTTAAAACAGAGCCTGTAGGCTTCTTCCATGACCCGTTCGGCCCCGTTCCCCCAGATGCGGGACGGATCGGAATAGGCCGCGATAGCCGCGGCGTCGGAAAGGCCGCCGTTGTCCGCGGCGGCAAACGCCGGGAACAACAACGCCGCAAGGATCAACAACCCCGCCGCAAGCCTCCTCCGCGAAAGCGGGTTTCCGGGCATGGACCCTTCACAACAAATCAGCAAAACGGCTCCGCTTTTTTTTACCATGTATATATTATAGGCGCTTTTCCATGTTTCTGAAGTAGCGTACCGTGCGCACCCGTAATTCATCGGTGGCTTCTTCGTCGCAGACTATGATCGCGCGGGGGTGCATCTGGAGGCAGGAAAGCGTCCACATGTGGTTGATCCCTTCTTCCACGACGGCCCTGAGGGCGCGGGCCTTTTGGAGGCCGCTTACAAGGATCAGCACTTCCCGCGCGTCCATCACGGTGCCTACCCCGACAGTGAGGGCCGTGGAAGGGACCTGGTCCGCGTCGCCGCCGAAAAAGCGGGCGTTGGCGATACGGGTTTCCTCGGTGAGGGTTTTTACCCTGGTGCGGGAACAGAGCGATGATCCCGGCTCGTTAAACGCCAGGTGCCCGTCGCCTCCCATGCCGCCCAGAAAGAGTTCAATTCCGCCGGCTTTTTTTATCGCATCTTCATAGGAAAGACATTCCGCTTCGCTGTCCGGCGCAAGACCGTTGAGCATGTGTATGTTCTTTTTGTTTATGTCTATATGGCTGAAAAAATTTTCGACCATAAAGCGGCGGTAGCTTTGGGGATGATCTTTCCCCAGACTCAGGTATTCGTCCATGTTAAAGGTAACAACATTGGCAAAGGAGATTTTCTTTTCGGTGTAAAGCCGTATCAGCTCGCGGTAGGTTCCAAGCGGGGTTGAGCCTGTGGGAAGGCCCATCACGAAGGGCTTTTCGGCCGAGGCCCCGAACCCGTTGACGCGTTCCGCAATATACGCCGCCGCCCAGCGGCTCACTTCTTCATAGTTTTCGACGATAATAAGCCGCATCACTTCCCCCTAAAAAAAATTCTTGACTATCCTGCCGCCTATCATGACAAGGCGCACGGTAAAATTCCGGTCAAACACGGCAAGATCCGCGAAACGGCCGGGGATGATCGCCCCCTGGCTGGCGTAGCGCATTACCTGCGCCGGATTGAATGAAGCCGCCTTTACCGCGTCTTCGGGGCTGAATCCAAAATCGACGAGATTCTTTACCCCCCGTATCATGGTCAGGGCCGAGCCTGCTATAACGCCGTCGCTTTTACGGTGGAAAAGACCGTCGTGAAACACCACTTCTTCGCCGTTTGCAAAGAAAGGGCCTTCGGCCTGTTCGGTGGGACGGAGGCTGTCGGTGACAAGGACTATTTTGTCCATGGGTTTATCGCGGAGCAGGAGCTTGAACAGATCGGGATGAACATGACAGCCGTCGGCGATAATTTCGCAGGACATTTCGGGGTGGACAAGAATTGCCCCCACCGCGTTAAGATCCCTGTGATCCAGCCTGCTCATGGCGTTAAAAAGATGCGTTGAATGGAGAATGCCCGCCCGCATTCCTTCCAGCATGTTTTCGTATTTTGCATCGGTGTGTCCCGCCTGGAGGACTATGCCTTTTTTGATGCAGTAAAGTGCAAGCTCGTGCATGCCCTTGATCTCCGGAGCGACCGTCATGTTTACGACATGCCCCTCCGCGGCGTTCCAGAGTTCTTCCATAAACGAAATATCCACCGTGCGCAGCGTGTCGGCCTTCTGGACCCCCAGCTTGCCGGGGGAAAGGAAGGGGCCTTCCAGATGCAGCCCCATGATGCGCGCCCCCGTTTCCTTCCCCATGGCGGAAGCGATGTTTTTAACCGCGTCAAGCATCACAGGCGCTTCGGAAGGGTAGAGGGTCGGATTGAACGCCGTAACGCCGTATTGGACGAGGGCGCGGGACATTTCGATGACCGATTCGGCCGACCCGTCGTCGGCGCCGTATCCGCCTATTCCGTGTATGTGCGTGTCGATAAATCCGGGGGCGATAAAAGCCCCCTCCGTATCAATTATTTCCGTATCGGGGCTGAATTGCCTTTTGAGGAAACGCCTTTCCGAAAAAACATCGGTGATAAGACCGTCTTCCGTCAGCACCGCGCATTCTTCCATAGCGGCAAAACCGGTCATCACCGTTCCGTTATGCAGACAGCATTTCCTCATACTTACAATATACTGAAAAACGAATACGTTGCACAGTTTGACGGCGGTATAATCCGGGGACAGCGGAAACACGCCCCCTCGTTATTTTTCAAAGGATTTTTCCTGCATTTTAAAGAGTTTTCTGACCTTGTTGTTTTCCGGTTCCTGCTCAGCAACCAGGTTTTTCATAAACTCAACCAAAATGTTCATACTCTCATCTGTAAGCTTGTCAAGAATAGCAAAAGGTTCCTTCCAGCCGGATTCCGAGATAATTTGGCTCCTTTTTTTATAGAAAGAACGGCCCCGCTCGGAAGGTTTCAGAATAATATCCTTGCGGTTATCATTTTGCTGATACTTTTCAACCAGATCATGCCTGACCAAAAATTGTATGTTTTTTGAAAAAGTACTTTTGGAAATCCCCAACTGCCTTGCCATAAAAGACATGTTTTTGTTTTCATCTTCATATTCAAGGATACATTCCAGCGACTGCCACTGCTGGCCATTTAAGAAAAAACCTTTGGTTTTTTTGTTCTTTTTTG
>JAITJV010000236.1 GCA_031278755.1 Treponema sp.
GTTTAATACCCCGGAGCTCTGCTCCGGCTCAAATGACGCAACGCTTACAAAATGTTGGTATTAAACCAGACGGTATAATAAATTTCCTATCGAACGAGCCTCCGATCGAACTAATGCAATGCTTAGGATACCGCGGAGCTCTGCTCCGCGGAGGCTCATTTAACAAAAATGTACACTGTTTATTTGTCTTTGTAAAGTAAAATATGTACTTTCTTGGAAAATATTTTACTTTTCTTTGTTTTACTGACAAGGTAAACCAATAATGGTATATATTAAGAGAGGAGAATATATGCCTTTAACCTTTGCGGAGAAGATTAAGATCATCATGGGGCGGCGTAACATGTCTTTTGTTGACTTGGCGGCCAAGATGGGAACTACACGGCAAAATGTTTCAAACAAGATGAGCAAGGGAAATTTTTCAGAAGATGACATGAAAAAAATTGCCGATCTGCTGGATTGCGATTATGAGGGCCCCACATTAAAAATGCGGGACACCGGGGAGGAGATATAGACAAATATACCGGGATGACGGCGGAGGAAGAAACGAAACTACGCAATAAGAGTATCCGGTTAGGATAAGCCATTACAGACCCCGCGGCTTCCATGAACACCGTCATAGACGGCATGCCGTCAGCGGCCCGGGGCCGGGGGAAGGCTATGCCGGCATAACGGCCGATTCAGAGTGTCCGGGAACAATCTTCAATGGACCTGGCGATGGCATGCGCGAAATCCTCTATTTTTTCATTCAGGCTTTTGACCGAAAAGCTTGCCAGGGCGGGACGGAGGAAAATGGCCTTCTCCGCCAGGTCCATGATGATGCGCTGTTTTTCAGAAGTCAGCAGTTCATAATCCATAATGCTTATATTATCGGCAAAGAAAGTCCGGCCTGACAGTCCCGGCTTCCTTCGGTTTTTCTATATATGTGCCTTTTTGTTGTCGATGATAATAATATGAAAACCAGAACTCTTTTTGCATCCCTTTTTACGGGTATTTTCATTTTTTCGCTCCTTCTTTCCGGATGCGGGACCGCTCCTGAAAAAACCGAAGATGACGTCTGGACCCTCCTTGAAAAGGGAGATACGGAAAAAGCCAAAGGTTTTTTCATGGGAAAAACCAGCGTTACCGACAGGGACAGCCGGGGAAGAACTCCCCTGCACCTGGCGGCTGAAAACAGGGACCCGGTTCTTGCTTCCTTCTTTGTTGCCATGGGGGCGGCGGTGGACGCCCTTGACAACGACGGCAGGACCCCCCTTGGAATAAGCGCGGAAAAAGAAGACGGTGAAACCGCCGCTGTCCTTGTGCGGGCGGAAGCGGATATTCACGCGCCCATGCCCGGCGGGACAAGCCCGGCCCTTACAGGCGTTTCGGCCGGGGGCGCCTTTCTTGAAGCCATACTCACCCCTTCCTCAATAGAATCCACGGATGAAACGGGAAAAACCATTCTTCACCTTGCGGCCCGGGCGGGAAACGCCGAAGCCGTCCGGATTATCCTCGCCTCGGAAAGCGGCTCGGCGCTCAACAGGACGGACGGGGACGGCAAAAATCCCCTGGATCTTGCCCTGCAAAGGCCCGATTCAGCCAGCTATATGGAATGCGCCGAACTGCTTATACTGCAGGGCGCCCGCTCCGATGTTCCCCTCTTTGCCTTTTTCGCGCCGGCCGCACGGGCGGGCAACTACAATCTACGGGGCCAGGACGGTTCAGCCCCCCTCCATGCGGGGGCCCGTGAAGGCTACACCGGATTTATCAGTTTTCTCATTTCAAAGAAAGCCGACGTCAACATAAAGAACGCATCCGGCGCCACGCCGCTTCATGAAGCCGCCAGATCGGGGAATATCCGGGCCATGGAGCTTCTCCTTAACGAAGGAGCCGATGTAAACGCCCAGGACGCCAAAGGCAATACGGTGCTTCACGTCGCCGTTCCCGAAGCGGTTCATCGTGAAGCCGTTTCCCTTTTCCTTTCCCGCGGCGCGAATCCCAATTTGCGGGACGTGCACGGCGAATCGCCCCTCCACATCGCGGTAACATTGAACCGCAACGCCGGTGTGTTTCAGACGCTGCTCGGGGGAGGCGCCGACGTTTCCATACGCAATATAGACGGAAAGACGGCCCTGTACCTCGCCATAGAAGAAAGCCGTCCGGGAATCGCGCCCCTCCTCCTGTCCTACGGTTCCGATATTTTTGCCGCTGATAATGCGGGGATCACCCCCTATGAACGGGCGCTCCGGGACAAAAGCCCCCTCCTCGGCGATCTTATTACCGAAGAAACAGTACAGCAGAGCGACAGCGCCGGAAACACCCTTCTCCATATCACCATACGCAATCACGGGGACGCAAAAACTGTCGGGACTATACTCGACAGGAAGGCGCTGGTGAACGTACGCAACAAGGAAGGCGATACGGGTCTGCACATTGCCGTCCGGCAGAATGAAGAAGAATCAGGCTCCCTTCTTCTTTCCCGGGGAGCGGATATTTTCGCGCCCAACGCCCGCGAAGAGTCGCCTCTTTATCTTGCCTTTCATTCGCCGGGGGCAATACGCAAATGGATGATCACCCACCTTACCCTGGAAGCCAGGGACGGGCTTGGAAACAGCGTCCTCCATTACGCGGCCCAGTGGAAACTGGACGCCTATATTCCCTATCTTATTCAGGAAGGGGCCTTTACCGAAGCGGCCAACGCCACCGGTGAAACTCCCCTTTTTACCGCCGCCAAATACAACGGCGCATCAACCGTCAGGGTCCTCCTTACCGCCGGTTCCTTTCTCCACGCCAGGGACAGCCTTGGAAATTCCGCCCTTCACACCGCGGTACGCTGGAACTCGGGAGAAGCCGCCGAAGTCCTTCTTGATGCGGGCATCGACATCAACGCCCACAATCTTTCGGGAAAAACCCCGCTCCACGAAGCGGTGCGTCTTGGAATCGCCGGCATCGAAACAATGCTGGTACGCCGGGGGGCGAATCTTGAAGTCCGGGACAAAGACGGCAACACTCCGTTTATGGAAGCGGTTATGGCAGGCTACGCATCCCGGATTGAACGCCTTTCCAGCCTCGGCGCGGATCCTATGGCGAGAAACAGCCGGGGCGACACCCCCCTTCATAGAGCGGTTTCCATGGAACGGAGCGATCTTGTTACCCTGCTGCTTGAATGCGGGGTTCCCATACACGCAAGAAACGCCCGGGGGGAAACTCCTTTCCTCCTCGCGCTTGTAATTTCGCCCCGAATGGTTTCAACTCTTCTTACCAAGGACAGGATCTACGCCTCCGACGACGACGGCGCGGCGCCCCTGACCATAGCGGTAAGGGAGAAGGCCCCGGCGAATACGGTAAAGGCCATCATCGACCAGGGCGCGCGCCTTAATCCTGTAGACAGGGAAGGCCGAACCCCCCTCCGTCTTGCCGCCGAAGAAAAAGCCTGGGATTTGGCGAAGATCATCGCCGACGCGGGCGCCGATCCTTTTGTTCCCGCCAACGACGGCAGGACCCCTGCCGAAACAGCCCTGGCGGGCGGAGAAGAAGGCGTACGCGCGTTCTTTTCGGGCAAGGGCATCAACGCCAGGGACAGCACCGGAAACACCATACTCCACTATGCGGCAAAGAACGACGAACCTTCCCTTATTGCCCTGCTGCTGGAACTGGGAGCCAACAAGAGCGTAAAAAACATAGCCGCCGAAAGCCCGGCCGACATTGCGGTCCGCTGGAACCGTACCGAAGCCTTTGGGCTTCTTAATTAGCGTCTGTCCATAATGTAGACACATTATGGACAGACTACCTTAAAAATCGCATTTTCGCAGCC
>JAITJV010000184.1 GCA_031278755.1 Treponema sp.
AACCTTCATTAGTATCTGTCCACAAAGTCGGTTATTTTGTGGACAGACCTAATTGGACTTGTTCAATAACCCAGTTGGTTATTGCAGGTTAACGTCCATTGGACTTTAACTGCCAAGTCTCCCAAAAAACGCGGATTTCTCAACGAAATCCACGTTTTTTGTCATTTTGTAGCGGACGTTGTTCAAAAACTGAAGTTTCTGAACAACTCTATTATATAAAAGAGGGAGGATTATATGGGTGAACATGTACAGTATAAAAAAGAGGGAAAAAAGGCCCCCCAAAAAACGCTGAAAGAAAAGCGGGAAGAAAAAAAGAACAAGAAAAAGACGCAGAGCCAGTCCAACCCCTGACAGTTGGAAGGGGTTTGCGCAGGGAGGGAAGACGCAGCTTAATCCGCGCCTTCCGCAGTCCGCGTTTTAGAGATTAAAAAGCAGCTACGACTCCGCCTTCGTAATGGGAAAGGATGTATTCTTTTACCTTTGCCGAACGCAGCGCCCGTGAAAGGGCCTGTATGGGGGGATCGTTTTCGGTTCCTTTTTTAACAACAACATAATTCACATAGGGCGAATCCGCCCCTTCGATGATCAGGGAATCCCTTATGGGGTTAAGCCCCGCCTGGAGGGCGTAGTTCCCGTTTATCGCCGCGGCGTCAACATCGCCGAGGGCGCGGGGAAGCTGCGCGGCTTCAAGCTCCCGGAAGCGCAGGTTTTTGGGATTTTCCGCAATATCAAGGGGAGTCGCCTCAAGGCCCGCGCCCGGCTTCAGGGTGATAATCCCGTTGGACTGGAGGAGAAGAAGCGCCCGGCCGCCGTTGGTGGGATCATTGGGAATGGCGATGGTCGCGCCGCCGGGCAGATCCGCGACGGTTTTCACCTTGTTTGAGTAAAGGCCGAAGGGTTCCACATGGACGGCGATTGCGGCGGAGAGGGACGCTTTCCATTCGGCGTTGGATTCAAGATAGGGAAGATGCTGAAAGAAGTTCGCGGTAAGATCCCCGGAAAGAAGGGCCGAATTGGGCTGCACATAGTCGTTGTATTCAACTACTTTGAGCGTGTACCCTTCTTTTGAAAGATCCCCGGCAATCAGGTTGAGAAGTTCCACGTGGGGAACAGGGGTCGCCCCTACCGTGATGGTTTTGGAATTTTCCCGCGCCGGAGATGCGTACACGCCGGCGGGAACCGCGATCAGGGCGCCGGCAAGCAGGACGCCCGCAAGCGGGACGATGACTCTTTTCATGATAATTTCTCCTTTAAAAAACGTTTATTTCAGGGGCCGTCCGGAAAGCGTCCGGCAAACCGGACTTGAAAACCTTCGGACGGCTTCCCTGATGCGGCATTTGTCCCCGTTTCAACGAAACGGAGGCAAATGCAAGGGCCGGCCGGGAAGCGGCTGACTTCCCCGCCGGTCTCCTGTTACCGTTTGGAAAGCAGGCTGCGGCTCAGGGCCGTTCCCGCAAGCTGCACCGCTTCGACAAGGGCCAGAATGACAAGCACCGCGGCTATCATCACTGAGGTATGGAAGCGGTAATACCCGTAATTAATGGCGAGGCTCCCCAGCCCGCCGCCCCCGATGGCCCCCGCCATGGCGGAATACCCTATGAGGTTGATGATCGTAAGGGCGAGGCCCGAAATAAGGGCGGGCAGGGCTTCGGGGATAAGCACCTTGATTATGATTTGCAGATTTGCCGATCCCATGGCCCTGGCCGCGGTGATCACCCCCTGGTCAACCTCCGAAAGGGCCGACTCCGCGATACGGGCCACAAAAGGGGCCGCCGCGATGGACAGGGGGACGATTGCGGCGGTGGCCCCTATACTGGTACGGACTATAATCCGCGTAAAGGGGATGAGCAGTATCATCAGAATGATAAACGGCAGGGATCTGAGGAGGTTTACCACGCGGGAAAGGGCGTTGTAGAAAACAAGCCGCGGGCCGAGGCCTGCGGGGGATGTACTGTAGAGAACCGCCCCCAGCGGAAAACCAAGCATGCAGGCGAAAACAGTAGAGGCAAGGATCATATAGATGGTTTCCGCCGTGGAGGCGGGAAGTTTAAGGAGGATGATGTTGAGGTCTTCACTTGACATACAGCAACTCCCTTGCCGCCTGGGTCCGGGGGCCGCCGAACACGCTGTCAACCGCCCCCGTTTCGGCAACGCTTCCTTCGCTCAGAACCGCCACTTCATCGCAGACGGCCCGTATCACTTCCATCTGGTGGGTTATAAGCACCACGGTAAACTTGAGCCTGTCATGGAGGTCCCGTATCAGAGAAAGGATGGATCTTGTCGTTTGCGGATCAAGGGCGCTTGTCGCCTCATCGCAAAAGAGGACTTCGGGTTCCGCCGCCAGGGCGCGCGCGATGGCGACCCGCTGTTTTTGTCCGCCCGAAAGCTCCCTGAGGCGTGATTTTTTCTTGTCCTTTATGTCCACCAGTTCCAAAAGTTCGTCCACCCTTTTTTCGATCTGTTTATGGTGCATTCCGGATATTTCCAGGGGATAGGCTATGTTGCCCGCGGCGTTCCGCGACGCAAAAAGGTTGAAATTCTGAAAGATCATCCCCATTTTCCTCCGCCTTTCCAGAAGATCCTTTCCTTTAAGGGTGTCCACCCTTTGATCCCGGTAATGCACCGTGCCGCCGTCAGGTTCCTCAAGAAGGCTCATGATGCGGAGCAGGGTCGATTTTCCGGCCCCGCTTTTTCCTATAATGCCGTATGTACTCCCCTCCGGAATGACAAGGTCCACGTCCCTGAGGGCATGGACGCCGCCATACCGTTTGGATATTCCCTTAAGCGCTATCACGGGACGCTCCTTTCCGGCCCCGGTTTCACTTTTTGCCTGTCCTTATAGCATAGAAAAACCATAGGAATACTCTTATACAGTATCATAGTGAATATCCTTTTGCAAGAGGATACAGCCGAATTTTCACAAAAATATTCATAAAAACATCCTGCCTTACAACGCCACATTTGAAAAGGGCGGAGCCCTTCGAAGCACTTCGGCGACGATCCTGTTTTCCGGCTTTTTAAGATCCCCGTCCCCTTCCAGAATGGAAAAGGCGTCCTCCCTGGCCCCGGCAAGTTCCGCGGCGTCCCTGACCGGATCGGCTATGCCCAAAGGGAGGAAGCCCGATTGTTCCGTTCCGGCTATTTGCCCCGGACCCCTGAGTTTCAGCTCTTCTTCGGCAATGGCGAAGCCGTCGTTGTTTTCCAGCATGATGCGGAGGCGGGCTTTGCCGCCGTCCGTCAGGGCGCTCCTTTCGGAGCTGAAAAGATCGCGGTTATGCGGGCCTTTTTCGGCCCCCGGAAGGCCTTTTGAACCGGCGTCCGGCGGTTCTGAATATACAAGAAAACAGTACGCCTGATCCGCCCCCCGGCCGACGCGGCCGCGGAGCTGGTGGAGGGCGGAAAGACCGAAACGTTCGGCGTGTTCCACCACCATGCAGGTCGCGTTGGGGACGTCCACCCCGACTTCCACCACGCTGGTTGCCGCCAGTATGGTTATGCCGCCGCGGCTGAAGCTGTTCATGATGCGCTGTTTTTCATCTTCGTCTATTTTTGAATGGAGGAGGGCCGTTGTGTATTGGGGAAAAACAAAACGGGAAAGCCGTTCCGCCATGGAAGACGCCGCCTTGAGGCCCCCGTTTTCACCGCTTTCGCCGTCTTCTCCGCCGCCTATGAGGGGGTACACAAAATAGGCCTGGCGCCCCGCGGCCAGTTCCTTCCGCACAAAGCTGTAGACTTTTTCCTCGTTTGCTTCGCGGGCAAGATGGGTCTTGACGGGTTTCCTTCCCGGCGGCATATCGCGAATGACCGACACATCCATATCGCCGAAGACCGTAAGGGCAAGGGTGCGGGGTATGGGCGTCGCGCTCATCATAAGAAGGTGCGGGTAATCCCCCTTGGCCATGATGAGGGACCGCTGGGTTACGCCGAAACGGTGCTGTTCGTCGACGACGACAAGGCTGAGATCGCGGTAGGCGGCATCGCGGGAAAAGAGGACGTGGGTTCCCACGACGATGTCCGTACCGCCTCCGGCGAGGCTCGCGAGGAGCGGCGCCCTTCCGGCCGCCCTGATGTTCCCCGTAAGGAAACTTATCCTGATTCCCAAAGGCTCAAGCAGGCGGGTGGCGTTTTCCGCATGCTGGCGCGCAAGGAGTTCCGTCGGCGCCATAATCGCCGCCTGCCCGCCGCCTTCTACCGCCTTGAGGGCCGCAAGAAACGAAACGAGCGTTTTACCCGAACCGACGTCGCCCTGGAGAAGCCGCGCCATAGGCCAGGCCCCGTCCATATCGCGGTTTATTTCGGCAGCGGCTTCGGTCTGCCCGGAAGTCAGTTTGAAGGGAAGCCTTTCAAGAAGGCGCGTCTGCAAAGGCGAAAAAGCGCCGGAGGAAGCGGGGCCGGCCGGATTACGGACGGCCGCCCGCCTTTCCATAGCCCGTTTTCCCACCATGATTTCAAGGTAAAAAAGTTCTTCATAGATAAGGGTTTTCCGCGCCCTTTCAAGTTCTTCCATTGAAGAAGGAAAGTGAAAGGCCCGCACCGCGTCTTTTTTGGAAAGAAGATTGTCCCGCACGGTGATGCGGCCGGGAAGTTCGTCTTCAAGGGAAGGGCCGTACAGATCCAGCGCATCCTTTACAAGGCGCCTCAAGACGCCCTGGGTAAGCCCTTCGCTTAAGGGGTACACGGGAAGTATGCGGCCGAAGCCCTTTCCGCCCTCCGCGGCGTCTTCAAATTCAAAAGTGGAGGATTGTATTTCGCCGTATTTATAAAAGAAACGGCCCCACAGGCGGAAAAATTTTCCGGGGGTGAGTTTTTTTCCCAGAAAGGGCCGGTTAAAGCATACAAGCGAAGCGGACCCGCTGTCGTCTTCAACATAAACCTTAAGGGTTCTCATGCCGCCCGCGCCTATCCAGTCGTGGCCGGAGACGCGGACGACGGTATTTACCGGCGAATTTCTGAAACCGGCTATGGGGACGGCGCGCACCCTGTCTTCCCAGTTCCGCGGGTAATGACAGAGGAGATCCGCAATGCTGTTTACGGCTGCGCCTGAAAGCCGGCGGACGGTTTCGGGACCCGCCCCCTTGAGGCTTCCCGCCGGTTCGGTAAGTTCCCGGAGAAACATCTTTCTATAAAAGAGACCCGAGCAGGAGGGCGGTTCCCATGCCCACAAGGATTTTTCCCGCTATATAAAGAACAAGAAGGATAAAAATGGAAAAGATGATCCCCGAAAGATAATTGACAATGCGGTTCCTGAAAAAGAAACGGGTAATACGGTAAAGAACAGGCTGGGAAATAACATCGACAAGGCGCCAGAATGCGCCGTAGGTGTTGCGGTTTGTCATGTAGGCGATAAAACGGAGTATAAGCACGACAATGAAAAAACCAAGGATGAAGGACGCCGCGGACCAACAGGCCGAAAGCACGATCGCCAGGATCGTCCCTATGCGTATGGAACCGGAACGGGCGGCGGCGGAAAAAACGGTGTGGACTATGGAAAGGGCGGCCATGGCGGCGACGGGGGAAAGATCCAGAGCGCCCGTCCGCAGCCGTATATGCCTGCGCCACCAGAGGAGGTAGGGATCGGTAATCCGGCCGAGTATTTCGACGGGCCTTCCGTATCGGGAAACGCCGAACCAGGTAAGCATAATCCTGATAAAAATAAGGAGCATATAAAACCCGGTCAGGGCCGCCAGGATGTTCATGAAAAGGTGCATAACTTAAATGTAACAGAAAACCGCCGTTCCTAGAATACCTCGCGCGCGTCCGGAATGGCCTGAAGCGCCCCCTTTTCCGAAACGGCGATGGACGCCGCCTTGCAGGCAAAAGCAAGCGATTCCCGTACGGAAAAATCCCGCGCCCGCGCCGCAAGAAAATATCCGGTAAAGGTATCCCCCGCGCCGGTGGTGTCCACGACGGGGTAATCAAGGACGCCGCCCTTTTCCCGCGTGTTTTTATAGCCGTAAAGGGCGCCTTCCTTTCCCAGGGTAAGGACTATCTCGCTTTCCGGAAAACGCTTCACCAGTTTTTCAAGAATTTCTTTATTATCGCCGGCTCCGCCGTTCCGCGGCACGCCGGCGAGGGAAGCCCCTTCAATCTCGTTTACGAAAAAAATATCCGTCGTCTCAAGGGGAAGGCTTTCAATCTTTTCATCACAGGGAGAAGGGTTAAGGCAGATCCTGAGACCCCGTTTTTTGGCGGCCTTCATCATAAGATCGATATGGGGAAGCTCATTCTGCAGCACTGCCATACCCTCTTCGCCGGCGGCGTACCCGGCGAATGCATCCATTGCTTTTTCTATTTCCTCAGGGGTTATGGCCCCGTTGCCCCCCGGGTAGTACACGATGGCGTTCTGCCCGTTCCGGTCAAGCTGAATAAGGGCGTTTCCGGTGCCGCCTTCCCAGATTTTGACGAGATCCGTGTTCACCCCGAAAGGGTGGAGGATCTCAAGAAGGTACGCGCCGTCGCTTCCTATTTTACCGGCCAGATGTACATCCATCCCCGCCTTTGCCAGAGCCGCCGCCTGGTTTGAACCCTTGCCCCCCGAACTTTTTTCAAGGGAAACGCAGCGTTCCGTCTCGCCGGGTATGACGATATGATCGACGGAAAAGATCAGATCGATGTTAAGTGCGCCGTAAACGAGAAATTTCATAACTGCCTCACACTGCCGCGTTTAACCAGCTTTCCTGAAATGAGGATGTTTTCCGTTACATGATCGGAAAAACCCGCGATACGCTCCGAAAGTTTTTCAAGAGCCCGTTGTCCTATCTGCTGGGTGGAAACCCGTATGGTAGTCAGGGGAGGAACGGAAAGGCCGCTCGCGGGCAGATCGTCGAAACCGATGATGCTCACATCGCCGGGAATATCGGCGCCGGACGCCCGCAGCGCCTGGATCACCCCGTAGGAAACAGCGTCGTTCATGCAGAAAAAGGCGGTAGGGAGGGAACTGTTCCGCCCCAGGTATTTACCCATGTCGCGGTTCGATCCGTCAAACGTAGGATCGACGCTTACGATGCACTTCTCCTGAACCGGCAGCGAAAAATAATCCATCGCCTCACGGAAACCCGCTTCCCGCATTTTGAAATTCCGCGTTTCGTAGCTGCTCTTTACAAGGCCTATATTCCGGTGGCCCATCGTGTAAAGATGCTCTACCGCCTTGAAAACGCCGTCCACGTTGTCCATGTCCACGCAGTCGTACACCGAAATGGGAAAGTACGTGTCGATGAACACCATGGGTTTCCGCAGTTCGGAAAAAAAGGAAAGTTCGTGATCGTTTAATTCGGTTCCAAGCACGATAAAGCCGTCTATCCCCGCCGCCCCCTGGGACGCGATAATTTCTTCTATCGGAACCTTGTTAAAAAAGGAAACTTCCAGCTTGTATTTGCATTTTTTCGCGCCGGTTTCGATGCCCTCAAGGTATTCGGTGATAAAGGCGTTGTGCCTGTCGTTGATAATGTGGCCGTGCTTGGCTATCTTGAGAAACCGTATGGTGATGTTTTCGTTGATATAGGCGGGGAAACCGTTCCGGTAGCCCATTTCCGACGCGATGGCGATGATTCGCTGCCTGAGTTCGGTTGACACCCCCGTCTTGTTGTTCAATGCCAGCGAAACGGCGGAAGGAGAGACATCCGCAGCCCTGGCGATGTCTACGATGCGGGTTGTCATATATATATATATTGTACTTTTTATGGAAGTATTTGTCAATCAAAAATAAAATGAATCAAGTATTAACTAAAATTATTTTATATCCGTATGAGTCGTATAAACAAAAAAAACGCGCTTTTTTCGGAAAATAGGGCGAAAAAAACTAAATTTTTCTTGACAATACAAAAAATGTATGCTAGTAATTATTAATCTATGTTGCATTGAATGTCAAATGCTAAATATTTTTTAGTTAAAGGAGGAATTTGTGAAAATCGGGAAATTGTTTGTTTTTCTGGCCCTGGCCTGCGGGGCCGCCCTTGTTTTTTCGTGCAAAGGGAAGGACGCCGGGGCCGGCGCGGCGGCCAAAACGACGCTGCTCTGGCTCTATGAGGGCACCGACGCGAATAACGAGGCGACGCTCAGAAGAAACCTGATTGACGTCGTCAACGGCAGGGCGGCGGATTATGAGATAACACTCCGCATCGATCCGAACTACGATCAGAACGTGCGGACGTCGATGCTGGCCGGGGCCGGCCCCGATCTTGTTCAAACCGCAGGGCCTTCCTACGTACAGGAAATGGTCCGTGAGGGCTACCTTCTGCCGCTTGACGACTACGCGAAGAAGTACGGCTGGGACAAGACCGTATTCCCCATGATGCAGCAGCTTGGCTCCGTTGACGGCAGGCTCTATTCCCTTCCCAAAACCTATGAAAGCATGGTGCTTTTTTACAACAAGACCCTGTTTGAAAAAAACGGGTGGCAGCTTCCCAAAACATGGGCGGAATTTGACGCCCTCTGCGCGAAGATCAAGGCCGCGGGAATCATTCCCATCGTCGCCGGAAACGCATCCTGGAAGCCGACCAACGAGCACTATGTGGGGATCTTTTTTAATCATCTCGCCGGTCCTGAGAACATCAAGGCGGCGCTTGAGGGAAAGAAGCCGTGGACGGACAAGGTGTTTGTGGACGCCATTACCGAACTGCGGCGCTTCTTCAACGAATATTTCACGAAGGATTATTTCTCCCTTGTTCAGGACGATTCAATCGCGATACTGGCGGCGGGTGAGGCCGCCATGTTCCCTTCCGGTACATGGAATTTCCAGAACATCGGCGCATTCTTCGAGGCGGAAGGCCAGGACTGGGACTGGGCGCCCATTCCCTCAGGGCCCGGAGTGCCGTATCCCCTCTATGAGATGGCGATAGGCGCCACGCTTTCCATCAACGCGAAGAGCGTTAAACCCGACGCGGTTGCGGAACTGCTCAACACCCTTTTCAGCGACAAAGAGGTTATCGTCAACATGAACGCCGACTGGCCCGGCGAGTGGTGCCTGCCTGTCAATTCGATCAGCAGTTCCGATTTCGGCGGCAGGATCGATCCCCGGTATGCGCGGAGTATAGAGATGATCGCCGACGCGGTGAGCGAAGGCAACTACGGCTATACGACATGGACGTTCTGGCCCGAAAAGACGAACCAGTACCTGTGGGAGGCGATTGAGAATGTGGTCCTCGGCCAGATAACTCCCGCCGAGTACCTCAAGAATCTGGACGATCTGTTCCAGATCGATTTGAAGGACGGTAAAGTGCCTAAACTTCCGTAATGGATGACGCGGCGGCCTTCGCGCGCCGGAGGCCGCTTCTTGCGGGAAAACGCCCGCGCATGAACAGGTTGGGGTAACAGGTGAAACATACGGACAACGTCGTGAAAAAAACAGCGGGAAAAACGCCGGCCTCATGGCTTTTTCTGATGCCGGCCCTCACTCTTAATGTCGTCGTGATGCTCATACCGTCCATCTTTACGATTTTTTTGTCTTTTACCGAATGGAACGGACTGGGTACGCCCAAAATCATAGGGCTTGGCAACTTTGCCGGTTTTTTCAGGGAGCGCAATTTCTTTCTCGCCATAAAAAATACGATTAAATGGATGGCCTTTTTTCTGACTATTCCTTTTATCATGTCGCTGCTCATGGCCGTCATTCTGCTGTTCAGGAAAAAGGGCAGGACTTTCTTTCAGTCGGTTTTCTTTCTGCCCAACATTATTTCTCCCGTGATTATCTGTTCGCTCTTTACCTCGATGATCTTTCATCCCCGCAGCGGCATTCTTGGTTTTATCAACAGCAGTCATTTTTTGCCCTTTACCCTGGCGAACCCCCTTGCCGACGTCCGAACCTCAATCTGGGCCTGCATGTTTGTCGACAACTGGCACTGGTGGGGGTTTATGACCGTGATATTCCTCGCGGCGATGCGTCAGGTTGACGAAAACATGCTGGAGGCCGCCGAGATAGACGGCGCCGGGTTTATGAAACGGTTTACCGCGGTCATCATTCCTTCCATTAAGTCAAACATCTTTTTTATGGTGCTGATGACCATTATCTGGACTTTTTTGACGTTTGATTATATCTGGATACTGACGGGCGGCGGCCCCGCCAACTCAAGCGAGATGCTTTCAACGCTGGCCTACCGCATGTCGTTCTATACGCATGAAATAGGCAGGGGGGCGGCGGCGTCCCTGACGATGAGTTTTCTTGCCGGCGTCGTTATCTTTGTCTATGTGCTCATGCAGATACGGGAAGAAACGGTATGAGAATCAGGCAGCATGCCGGGGCGCGTCTTGTCCAGAACGCCGTGATTGCGGCGCTTGTCGTTGTTACCGTCCTGCCCCTTCTTTTGATGCTGAACAACAGCCTCAAGGATCGTGTGTCTATAACGCGCAACCCGCTCGCGCCGCCGAAGGAACTGTTTGTAAGCAATTATGAAAAGGCGTGGGTTCAGGGGAGGATTCCTTCCGCCGCGTTTAACAGCATGAGCATTACCGCCGGTACTATTGTTGTTACCATACTGTGCGCCAGTATGGCGGCCTATGTTTTTGCCCGGCGTTCGGTGCGGGGCTGGCAGGGTTTTACGATTTATTTTCTGGTCTGCAACACCCTGCCCAAACAGCTCATCATCATTCCGCTTTTTCTGATACTGCAGCGCCTGAAGCTGATCAACAACATTTTCGCGATGATGTTTATATACGGCGCCGTGTTTACCCCTTTCGCGCTTTTTCTTCTCCGCACCTATTTTATGGGCATAGACAGGGATTACGAAAATTCGGCGAAAATTGACGGCGCGTCCATGTGGCAGATATTCATCCATATTATTTTCCCCCTGGTACAGCCCGGCCTCTTGACGGCGGCTGTCATTGTGGGCCTCTGGTGCTGGAACGAGTTTCTCTTTGCGGTAACCTTTCTCCAGACGGAAGAAGTATCCACCATAGCGGTTCGGTTCTACAGTTTTATAGGCCGTTACAATACGGAGTGGGGCAACATGATGGCCTATGCCGCCATAATCACGGTTCCGGTAATGGTGTTTTTTATTCTGTTGCAAAACAGGTTCATCGACGGCATGACGGCCGGCGGTATTAAAGGATAGGAGGCGGACATGAAGTTAATGTGGGGTACGCTTTCGGAAACGGTGTTGATCGAGTGCGCCCAGAGCGCGGATGAAGGTCGCGACGTGTAGGCTTTCCGCGATGAAGCGCAGATGATCTTCGATATGTACAATCTCGGCGAGGCGCGTGAGGAGGACGCGAAAAATCTTATCGACAGGATCCGTCACGCGCCGCTTTCCCCCGCCTACCCCTATGAGGAGCCTTCGACGCTTGAAGACATACGGGCCGCCCGTCCCCGGAGCGGGCATGAGGCAAAAAAGATCGACAGGGCGGCGTACTACGACAAGGTGTACGGGGCGTGGCTTGGACGCTGCGCCGGATGCCTCCTTGGGCAGCCTGTTGAAGGGTGGCGAAGCGGGCGCATAAACGGAATGCTGAAGGATACGGGAAACTATCCGGTGCGGGGGTACTTTTCTTCCGACGTCGGGGACGAAATCAGAAAAAAGTACCATATCGTTGACGAGGGCCATGTATACGGCGGCAGCAAGATTAACTGGATCAACAATACCTCGTATATGCCGGAGGACGACGACACCAACTATACGATCCTCTACCTCAAGACGATGGAAGAATACGGCCGCGATTTTACAAGCGACAATGTCGCCCAGAGCTGGCTTATGAACGTGCCTTTGATGCACGTCTGCACGGCGGAACGTGTCGCCTATCGCAATTTCGCGAACATGATACTGCCGCCCCTTTCAGGCTCCTGGTACAACGCGTACCGCGAGTGGATAGGGGCGCAGATCAGGGCCGATTTTTTCGGTTACGCAAGTCCCGGAGATCCCGAGCGGGCGGCCGAGTACGCGTTCAGGGACGGGCGGGTGAGTCATGTAAAGAACGGCATATACGGCGAGATGCTCTTTGCCGCCATGATTGCCCGGGCCGCGGTAAGTTCGGATATGGACGACGTTATCAGAAAGGGGCTTGACGAAATCCCGGAAAAATCGCGTTTTGCCGAAGGGATTCGGCGCGCGGTTGACTGGTATAAACAGGGCGTGGGCTGGGAAGACGCCCTTGCAAAGGTGCATGGCCTTTATGACGAACGCTTCCCGCACGACTGGTGCCACGTTATTTCCAACGCGGTGATCTGCATCGTTTCCCTCCTCTGGGGGGAAAACGATCTTGAAAAAACGATAGGCATTGCCGTTTCCGCGGGCTTTGACACCGACTGCAACGCCGCCACCGCCGGTTCCGTAGTCGGCATGATACAGGGGGCGGCCGCCCTTCCCGAAAAATGGATAAAACCGCTCAATAACAAAGTCAAGTCGGGAATAGACGGGTTCGGCCTCGTGGAAATATCGGGGCTGGCGGAAAGGACGG
>JAITJV010000205.1 GCA_031278755.1 Treponema sp.
ATGCCGGCGACTACCGCGGGGTAGGTGTAAAGAAGGCGGAGCGGTTCTCCGGTGATCCCCAGCGCCATGAGGAAAGAATCAAGGAGGCCGTTTGCCCTGAAGAGGATCATCCAGCCGTAAAGCCTGAGGAGGGAACTGGTCCAGAACGGAATGATAAGAAGCAGCATCACGCGGGGCCGCCACTTCCTGCTGAGGCCCGCCATGAAGAAGCCCGCCGGATACCCCGAGACGATTACAAGGACGGTGCTGATGAGCGCGAGGCGCACGGACTGCAGGAAGGTTTTAAGGTAGACCGGATCAAGAATGCGCCTGTAATTGCGGAGGCTGAACACGGCCGACACTCCCCAGGCGCCTTCACGCCGCATAAAGCTCAGGATCAGCATGTAGACAAGGGGGAAGAATACAAAGGCGAGGGTAAAGAGGTACATGGGCGCAAGCGAAAAGGGAAAGCCTTTTTTCACGTTTCTTCCCTGTTGTTTTTAGTTTGATCAACAATAATGGCGTGTTCACTTTTCCAGGTGATGAACACCTCCCCGCCGTTTTGCAGCAGCGAATCAAAGCCGGCGCGGCTTGCGCTTATTTCTTCTCCGCCGCCTTTAAGCGCAAGGGTGATGCGGAGCTGCCCGCCCGCAAAGCTCCGCCCGGTGATTACCGCGGAAAGCCCTTCCGCGGCGGAAAATTCGCCGGACGCGGCGGCGGCCGACAGCTCAAGGTTTTCCCCCCGTATAACCACGGTTACGCGCTGCCCGGGACAAAGGTTTCCCGCGCCGGAGTACGACGCCCTGCCCCTGCCCGCGGCATGCTCAAAGAGGACGGAATTCTCTTCGACGGACAAGACGCCGCCTTCAATTACGTTTGCGCCGCCGACAAAGCGGGCGACATAGCTTGTTTCGGGCCGCTCGTACACGCATTCGGAAGAACCTGTCTGCTCAAAGCGGCCGCCGCGCATCACCGCGATGCGGTCCGACATGGTAAGGGCCTCTTCCTGATCGTGGGTAATGTAGATGAAGGTGATCCCCAGCCGCCGCTGAAGCCCCTTCAACTCCACCTGCATGCGGCGGCGGAGCTGGAGATCAAGCGCCCCCAGCGGCTCATCAAGGAGCAGAACTTTCGGCCTTGAGACCAGCGCCCTGGCCAGGGCCACCCGCTGACGCTGGCCCCCTGAAAGTTCCCGGGGCCGCCGTTTTTCATAATCCGAAAGCTGAACAAGGGCCAGGGCGCCTTTCACCGCTTCCCGTATTTCCGCCCTGGGCTTTTTTTTCAGTTTCAGGCTGTAGGCGATATTCTGTTCTACGCTCATGTGGGGAAAGAGGGCGTAATTCTGAAAGACCATGTTTACGTCCCGCCTGTGGGGGGCAAGGCCGGTTACATCCTGTCCCGCAAGAAAAACCCGCCCCGCGTCCGGCTCTTCAAGCCCCGCGATAATACGGAGGGTGGTGGTCTTGCCGCAGCCCGACGGCCCGAGCAGGGTGATAAATTCCCCCTTCAGCACCGAAAGATCAAGGCCCCGAAGAACTTCAACTGACCCGAAACGTTTGGTAATCCCTTCAAGACGAAGGAGTTCTTCAGATGGCATACCCGTCCTTTTTTCCAGACTATACCCGAATTTACACATATTGTAACTATACGGGATGAAGGTTATAATAAACGTTAACGTGAACATTAAGACAAGAGGATAACGTGACTTTTACGATCAAGCAGGTTTCAGAAAAAACATCCCTTCCCCCCCATGTACTGCGTTACTATGAAAATGAAGGGCTGCTCCCCAGCATAGAACGGAGCAGAAACGGCGTGCGGCGTTATTCCGAGAACGACCTGGAATGGCTGGGTCTTATCTGCTGCCTTAAAAATACCGGAATGTCGATCAAGCAGATACGGAGTTTTGTGGAACTCAGCCAGGAAGGGGATCGTACCCTGAAACGCCGCTGTGAGCTGCTGCGTACGCATAAAAAAAGCGTAGAGGACCAGATAGAGGAGATGAAAAAACATCTGGCGAAGGTTATCCACAAGCTGGAAAAATTCACCAAACAGTACGAAGAGTACGCCGCGGGGAAATAATTATGGAAATTTCCGTTATCGGTTATGATCCGGTGGGCGCATGGCATAAACCGGCTGCTACGGCGCAGGAAGCCCTTGCCTGGCGCAATTCCGGCGGCGTTACCTGGATAAACGCCGATTGTCTTGACGATCTTGACGCCGTCAACGCCCTGGCGGAAGAATACAAAATCCATCCGCTTACGGTGGAGGACGTCCTTGACACTACCCAGCGGCCCAAGGCCGAAGAATTCGACAATTATCTTTTTATCACCCTCAAGGCGGTAAGCCCCCTGCCGGACCTTGATTTTGAACACATCAGCCTTGTCATAACCGGTGATACGGTCTTGAGCTTTCAGGAAAAACCCGGAGATTATTTTGACGGGGTACGCAAGCGTATTCTCCATAACGGCGGCAGGATCAGGCGCATGGCCGCCGACTACCTCGCCTACGCCCTTATTGACGCGGTGGTGGATGAATACTTCGCCGTCCTGGACAGGCTCGGTTCGGGTATTGAGGAATTCGAGGACAGGGCGGCTGATGAAAAAGACGATACCTTTATCAGGGACATTCAGCAGATAAAGCGCGATTTGCTCCGGGTGCGCCGGGTCATCTGGCCTTTGCGGGAAAGCCTTTCCCTTCTTATACGTCTTGAGTCTCCCCGTCTGAGCGGAGAGCTTGCGCCCTTCCTCAAGGACCTCTACGATCACCTTATCCAGGCTGCGGAAACCGTGGAGACGTACCGTGAGCTTGTGGCCGGCGTCATGGAAGTGAACCTTTCGGCGGTTTCCAACCGCCTTAACAAAGTGATGAAGGTTCTTACGATCATTTCCACTATTTTTATTCCCCTGACTTTTATAGTCGGTGTTTACGGCATGAATTTCCGTTATATGCCGGAACTGGAAGAACCCTGGGCGTATCCCGTGATCTGGGGGCTTATGGGCGTGATTGCCCTTGGGATGGTGGTTTATTTCAAACGGCGGCACTGGATGTAGCTGTATACAGCCGTATAAGGGAGGCGTCTTATGGACCGGGGTATTGTTATCGAGGCTGTGGGGATCTTTGCTTCCATCGTTATATCCGCCAGCATTGCCATACACAACATCAAATGGCTGCGGATTGTTAATCTGGCGGGTTCCGTTCTCTTTGCCGTGTACGGCGTCTTTATAGGCTCCCTTCCGGTCGTCATCCTTAATCTGTTTACGATAGGGGTAAACATATACTACCTTATCCTTCTCCGCTTAAACGGCCGGGCCGCCTATGACGTGCTTTTTATGGACATCGCGAAAGATGAATACATCCGGTACTTCCTTCTTTTTTACGGGGATGACATCAACCGCTTTTTTCCGTCCTTCGATCCCAATCCCGACACGGGCACCGTCGCCGGCGCGGAATGCTGTTTTATCCTCCGCCAAACCCTGCCCGTCGCCCTTGTCGTCTTCCGCAGGGAAGGGGAGGAGATCAACATACTCCTTGATTACGCGATCCCCGCTTACCGCGATCTGAAAAACGGCAGGTTCTTTTTTGAATCGGTATGTTACCGCATCGCGCCGCCCGGAACGGTTTTTACCGCGAAGGGGGAAAACCCCGTCCATTGCGCCTATCTGCGCAAGGTGGGTTTTGAGGAAACAGGCTCCGAGGGCGGCGCGCGCCTTTTCCGGCAGGTGATCTGACGGATGATCGTATCTGTTTCACGCAATACTCTGGACAGGGCCGCGGCTATTTTAAAGGCCGGCGGCCTTGTCGCCTTTCCTACAGAAACGGTATACGGCCTTGGCGGGGACGCGTTTAACCCCCGCGCTCTTGCCGGGATATTCGCCGCCAAGGAGCGGCCCTTTTTCGATCCCCTGATCATCCACATAGCGGACATGAAGGACCTGGAAAAGGCGGCGGACCCCGGCGCCCTTCCGCCCGCGGCCCGGCGGCGGCTTGAAGTTCTTTCGTCAAAATTCTGGCCCGGCCCCTTAACGTTGATCCTTCCCCGGCGCCCCGAATTGCCGGATCTTGCCACATCGGGCCTTGCAACGGCGGCGGTGCGCTTTCCTTCCCATCCCGCCGCGCGGGAATTGATACGCCGCATCGGGGCCGTAGCCGCGCCCAGCGCGAACCGTTTTGGCCGTCTCAGTCCTACACGGGCGGAACATGTGGAAGAGCAGCTCGGCGGAAAGATCGATCTTGTCCTTGACGGCGGAAGGACGGGCGTCGGGCTTGAATCTACCGTGCTGGATCTGTGCGGCGCTTTCCCCCGCATACTCAGGCCCGGCGGCCTTGCGCGGGAGGCGATTGAGGAGGCCGTAGGGCCTGTCGCCATGGGTCCCGCCGAAGGGGGCGGCCCGGCCGGGGAGGGGCCGTCTGCTTCTCCGGGCATGTTGAAAAGCCACTATGCCCCGGGGACGCCCCTTGTTCTCTGCGGTTCATGGGAAGACATTCCCGATGATCCCGCCGCCGCCCTGCTCTTTTTCTCGGGTTCCTCGCGGGAAAAATTTCTGGCCCGGTTTCCGCTTTACGATTCGGAGCTTCGGCTTAAAGTTCTTTCCGGACCGGGCGACAGAACCGAAGCCGCGGCGAATTTTTTCGATATGCTCCATGAACTTGACCGCGCGGGCTTTTCGCGCATCTACGCGGAGAAAGCCCCGGACGGAGGATTGGGGGACGCGATCAACGACAGGCTTTCACGGGCTTCGATTTTCAGAAAATAATCCCTAAAATCGTAAAAAAACAATATATTTAGTCAATCTTTCATTCGTAAATTCAAAGCACTCAGTAAAAATCAGGAGTTTCTTAATGAAAAATACGAACGGAATTGAATGGGATGACAGGTATCTTACAGGCATCGATCATCTGGACGATCAGCGCAGGGAGCTGGTCAGGATGGTTAACACAATATGCTGCGGTATCAATGACGGAGGGGGGGAAAACTTTTTCAGACAAAGCATTTTTCGCCTGGTCAAATACCTTAAATACCATCTTAAGGAAGAAGAACAGTTTATGAAAAGGATGAATTATCCCGGTATAAACGTCCATTTGAGGCCGCACGAAAATTTCGTACCGGAAATGCCGGACTCAATAAAATATACTTTGCTTGAATATCAGAATTTACCGACGGAAGCCTTTATAGGGTGAACTTGAACAGCTTTCTTCGATAATGTACCATGGGTCCATGATTGTTGTTTTGTCAAAGTCAGTCAGCGCCCATGACAGGGAGATGGTCTGCGCGTATCTCCGCGACCGGGGTTTTACCGTACGGGAACAGTCTTTTGGAGACGATTCGATAGTAGGCGCCGCCGGAAAGGGAACAGTGGATATAAAAGAACTGACCCTTCTTCCCGGCGTCGAACGGGTGGCGGCGACGTCCAAGCCCTATGAACTTGCATCACGGGAAACGCGCCACGAAGACACCATCGCCGCGGTTGACGCTTCCCCCTTT
>JAITJV010000257.1 GCA_031278755.1 Treponema sp.
CACGCGGCGGCCCCGCCGCGCCGCGTCAAGACCCCCTTGCCTCCCCCGCCAGGACATGATCACCGCTTCGGAGGGCAGGGGATATTTCGGACTGTCTTCAAGTATTTCATCCCAGCCTATGGGGATTTTGCCCCGGGCCGCAAGCATGGCGGCAAGGCGGAAGGTGATCCAGCTCTGGAGTTCGCGGGGTTTTGAAAGCCCTGTTTCGGCAAGGCGTTTTTTGCATTTGGGGCATGCTTCCCAGCGGTTAAAGCGCACTTCGTCCCCGCCTATGTGCACAAAAGGCGAAGGGAAAAGATCCGCCATGGCGCCGAAAACAGCTTCGGTAAAATCAAAGACGCGATCGTTTCCGGCGCAGAGTACATCCTCAAAAATACCATAGCGGTCCTCCGTTTCGTAGGGGCCGCCGGTACAGCCAAGCTCCGGATACGACGCCAGAGCAGAAAGGGTGTGGCCCGGAAGATCAACCTCGGGGATGATCTCGACGTGGCGGGCGGCGGCGAAACGCACGATGCTCCGTATTTCATCGGCCGTGTAAAAACCGCCTTCACGCCTCCCTTCAAAACGGGTTTCTTTCCGCCACGCGCCCTTTTCAACAAGGAGGGGATATGAAGGTACAGGCAGGCGCCAGCCCTGATCGTCGGTAAGATGCCAGTGAAATTTATTGATATGGTGGAGCGAAAGGGCGTCAATTATCTTTTTGATGAAGCCGGCGGTAAAAAAATGCCGCGAACAGTCAAGCATAAATCCCCGCCATGAAAAACGGGGGTGATCTTCGATCTCCGCGCAGGGAATATCCCCGCCGCGCGCGGAAAGGACAATCTGGCGCAGGGTCTGAAGGCCCCGGTATATGCCGCTCTCCGAGGATCCCGCAAGGGTGATCCCGCCGCTTTCAATGCGGAGGCGGTACGCTTCTTCGGCAAGGCTTTCATCCTGAACGCAGCGCAGCCCGGCGCCCTTTTCCGAAACGGGGATTCCCCGCGTCTGCGCGGCAAAGACGCCGCACTCCGCGGCCCCCTTTCCGGCGGCGTTGCCGGTTAATCCTGAAAAACGGCAAAAGCCGCCCATGGGGCGCACCGAAACGGGCCGGGGTATGACGTCCAGGATGCCGCTCATACCTTATATTCACCGGTAATATCCGGTTTGTCCAGTATGGACAGAAAGGTTTTTTCATCAATGACCGGTATTCCCAATTCATTGGCTTTTTTGTTTTTCGACGATCCCGATTCAGGATCATTTGTAACCAGAAACGAAAGATCCTTTACCACCGAAGACCTGGAGGAACCTCCGAGCGCTTTTACTTTTTCTTCGGCCTCTGATCTCTTCATTGACGAAAGTTCGCCTGTAAAACAGAACGAGAAACCCTTGAGGGGCTGCGTTTCTCCGCCGGGGGGCGGGGCTATGGTGATGATCCCGGCGGCGAGAACGCCGTCCATTTCGGACGCAATGTCCTTAAGGCCCCGGACTATGGTATGCGCCGTAATTTCCCCAAGGCCGTATACGGCGGCTATATCGGCCTCAGGGGCGGAGCGCAGCTTTTCGAGGGTGTCGAAACCCGCGTCCACCACCTTTTCCATGACAAGCTCCCCCACCCCTTCAAGGTCAAAACCCGCGACAAAGGCCGCAAGGGGCAGCTCCCGGGGCGTCCTGATATGGCGTATGACTTTGTCTGCGGAACGTTCCCCCATCCGCTCGTATCCGGCAAGCTCCGCCGCTTCCAGGGTGTACAAATCGGCGATGCGGGTTACCCGCTTCCGCTCAAAAAGCTGGCGGATAAGCTTGTCTCCAAGTTCCCGTATGTCAAGAACGGATACCCATTTTTCAATACGGTGATGAAGCCGCTTGGCGCAGAGGGAATTGGGGCAGTACAGTTTTGTGCCGCCGTCAACAAGATCCGTTCCGCACGACGAGCAGCGGACGGGAAATTCAATGTCCTTCAGTTCCCCTTCGGCAAGCGCGCCGGGCGGGGCAAGGCCTTCTATTTTGGGGATTATTTCCCCCCGTTTTACCACTGAAACCGCCGAACCTGTTTTAAGGCCCAGCGCCCGTATCATGTCGGGGTTGTTGAGGTTTGCCCGCTGGACGGTGGTGCCGGCAAGGCGCACAGGATCCACCAGCCCTATGGGCGTGTAGGTCGCCCCCGATTCGCTCCATTCGACGCCGCGCAGTATGCTGAAAGCGGTTTCAGGTTCAAATTTGAAGGCTATCTGTTTTTCAGGCCGCGTCCTCCGCAAATCGGCCATATCCACGGCGGGATCCTTTACAACAAGGCCGTCTATGTCCACAGGGAGTTTTTCCCGTTCTCCGGCTATTTTTTCCCGGTAGGCGACGATGTCTTCGGGATCGGAAAATTCCCTGGTAACCGCCGCTTCAAAGCCGCGGTCTTTAAGCCATACGATTTTCTGCTTTTCATCATTGAAATAAGCGTCGTCCCCGGAAGCGGAAGCGTCGTACACAATGAGGGTGAGATCTTCGCAGCCCGCCCCGTCTTTTCTGCGCATGATGCCGTTTGCCGCGTTGCGGCAGTTCGCCTTGCCGGCGTATTTTTTCTTCCAGATCTCACGGGTCATGACCACTTCGCCGCGTATGCCGCCTGAAAAGGGAAGGTCCAGCCGCGGCACTACGCCGCCCATGCGCCGGGCGTTGACGGTTATTTCATCGCCCGTGATCCCGTCGCCGCGGGTTACCGCCTGTTTGAGATCCCCTTTGTCAAACTGGAGTTCAAGGCTTGCGCCGTCAAGTTTGTACTGGACAAGGAATGTTCTTTTTCCTTCCGTCCCGCCCGTTTTCTTTACCCACGCGCGGAACTCTTCGGGATTTGCGGCCTTTTCCTGGCTTCCCATGGGGATAAGGTGTTTCGCCTTTGGAAAACCGTCGGCGCCGGGAAGGGCGTCGCTTCCCGCCCCCACTTTTTTAAGCACGGGGTTTTGCGGGTCAAGGGATTTTAACTCGTCCCAGAGCAGATCGAATTCCGCATCGGAGATTTCGGCTTCGCCGTCATAATAGGATTTTTGATAGGACTGTATAAGCCGCTGGAGCGCGGCTGTTCTTTCGTTCACCGGATCTTTTCCCACATCTTACCTCTCAGGAACGTACAAAGTATAGTTCCCTTATTTTATGGTTTTTGGCAATTCCCTTTTGTTCAAATTTGGTTTGGGGCCGCCAGGGCGGACGCGGCGCAAAGGATTGCGGCGCAAAGGATCCTGCATGGGGATTTACAAGCTCCGGCACTGCCGCAAATTCCGCCAAAGCCCATTCGGCGTAATCCTCCCAGTCCGTCGCCGCATAGATATAACCGCCTTTCACAAGTTTTTCGGCAAGAAGGCCGGTAAAGGAGCGGGCGAGAAGGCGTCTTTTGTGATGCTTTTTTTTCGGCCAGGGATCGGGGAAAAAAATATGAAAGGCGTGAACGGAAGCGGGCGCTATCATGCAGGCAAGAACCTCCACGGCGTCGTGTTCGATGATCCTGATATTTTGAAGCCCCCGCTTTTCTATCTCCCAGAGGAGCTTCCCCACGCCGGGCTTGTATACTTCGACGCCCAGGTAATTTTTGTCCGGATTGCCCTCCGCGATGAGGGCCGTCGCCTCCCCCATGCCGAAGCCTATTTCCACCGTAAGGGGGTTTTTACCACCGAAGATTTTTTCACTGTCGAGGAATTCACGGGCGAAGGGGACGCGCCAGCGGGAATAAAGGCCGTAACTCCGTTTCTGGGCGGCGCTCATGCGGCCGGAACGGAGGACGAAACTGCGGATTTCCCTCACCGCAGCGAAACCGCGTTTGTATACGCCGAAGTACGGTACTCGGGATCTTCCGCCCAGAGCGACGCGGTCCGCGCGTTGCCCGGTATGTTCAGGGAAGAAAGGGAGCCGTCAAGCCCGGCAAGGGGCAGGGTGCTCACATACGATCCTTCACCGTCATAAAGGATAAGGCGGTTTTGAGGGTACTGCGACTCAATATGGTATTCCCCCGCGTTTACGGTAAAAAAAGGAAAAGGAAAGGGGCTTTCTTCGGGAGCGTCAAACGTAAAGGTCTTTTCCGAACGTCCGCCTCCCTTGCTGACGAGTTCGGCCCTGTACATCCCCCGGGGGAGGCTTTCGTTTTCGTTCATCGCTATGGCCCGCGTTCCTATCCATGTTTTTCCTTCCTGTTCATGGAGGATCCAGTCTTCGCCTGAAATCTTCAAGCGAAGCCCTTCCCTGTCGTGGTAAAGAAAAAGTTCGGCAAGATCTTCAACGCCGTCTTCATGATCGGGAACAATAAAGAACGAATACCGTTCCAGAGGCCGCCCGCCCTGATCGTTCTGGTAGTACACCAGTTCTATGAATCCATAGCTTATCCCGGGATCCGATCGGGAACAGGCCAAAAAAAGGAACGGCAGCACAAAGAAAAAAACCGGCAACCTCATACGCGCAACCTTTGAATAACCGGGGCTGTTCCAAAATTTCGGCTCTTGGAACAGTTTCCCCGGATTTAGGGAAAACCGGGCTGACCGGTTTTTCCGGGGGCTTATTTCAAAATTAACCGGATTTTGAAACAAACTCAACCGAGGCGGCTCCAAAACCAACCGGTTTTTGAAACAGACTCAACTATAAAGGAATTGACTGCCGCCGGGCAAGGGACTATGTTTCATTAATGAAGGCTTTTCCGCCGCGCAGAGCCGTTTTTCTTCTCGCCGCCGCGCTCGCGGCTGTTTCAGCCGGCCTTTACGCCCAGGACATGCAAAGCGTTCCGGAAGAAAGGCTCGTCCACTACGAGGAACGTATTCTCTTTGAAGGATCCCGGGAACCTTCCGTTGCGGTGTTTTCAGGCGAAAGCGGGGACGGCGTTTTCGTCCTTGCTTTGGCCCGGGAACCCGGCGGCGGCGGCAGCTTCGCCCGGAAAACCGCGCTGGCCTTTATCGAACGCTTGAGCGCGGAGGATAAAAGGGACGTTTCAACAATGGTTCTATTCCTCGGCCCGGGAGATCTTGCCGCGATTGAGGGCGGACGAGCGTTTCCATCCGGGCTTCATTCCGATCTTTTTCCCGGCGCCGAAAATACCGCGTTTGTACTTCTGGATATCGCCGAAGCGCCTTCGGGCCTTTCCGCGGAACACGGAAGCGGCGGGGCCGTCGCTTCCCTTTCCCTTTCGGCAGGCCTTTACGCCGGCTGCCGGGCGGCGGATATTCCCCTGTCCTTTTCCGTTCCCTATAACGAAACCTGGAAGCTGGGCTTCAGGGGCCGCGCCGCGTTTCCCGGGGAAGAAAAAATCAACATCATAAAAATCACCGGCCGCAAGGATCCCGGAAATTCCATTGACGCCGAAAAAACGGCGGAAATGCTCTTCCGTTGCGCGGAGCTTTCGGCGGATCTTTCAGGCGTGCCGGATTACCGCTATTCCGTTTTTCCCTTTTTTTCCCGCACCTTCTTTCTTTCCGAAACGATCATGGCGGCGATCTTTACCGCGGCCGCCGCTTTGTTTATCCTTGTTTTTCTTTGTAAAACCGTCCGCCGTCCTGTTTTACCGCGCGGTATATGGGCGCTCCCCCTTCTCTGCCTGCTGTTCTTTATTTCCCTTGAAATTTCGGGATTACCCGCGGGACTTTTTGCCGGAATCCCGGCGCAGGCCGCCGCGGCCGGAAAAATAACCATCGCCCTGGGGCTTTTTTTTCTTCTGTCCCCGCTCATCGAACGGCGGCTGCCGAATCAGGCGGATTTTTACGGCGGGGCGTCTGCGGCGGTGTTCGCGGTCTGGGGGCTTGTATGTACTTTTTCGGATCTGATCTTTGCGCCTTTTTTTATCATAGGTTTCTGCTTCCTCCTTCCGGCTTGTTTTATACGGAAGGCGGTTCCTGTTTTGGCCTGCGCCTTCCTTGCCGCGGCCCGCGGCATACCGGTTCTGCTTTACGGGGAAGGCGGCCTCATAGCCCGCCGCGTGCTCCTTGACGGTCCGGCGGCGTCGCTTTCGCTGGCGCTGCTCATTATTCCCTTTGTTTTTATGGTAAAACGGGGCATAGCCCTTGCGCGGGCCAGGCCCTTACCGCCAGGAAAATTCAAGAACAAGGAGGCCGTCAAAGCAGAGGAGATCCCCCATGGGCATGGAGAAGGAGGCGGCGTTTCCGCCGTTTGAAAGGACGGCTCCGGGAACGCCGGCCGCGCCGCCTTCAAGGCCGACGGAAGCGCCGGGGCCTTTGAGGCTCAATACGGCGGAATAAGCTCCAAAAACGGTCCTGACAAAAGAAAGGTATTCCGCCCCGCCGCCCGGTTCTCCCCGGCGGAGAATCATTGAAAGAACGTGAACGCCGTTTTCCTCTTTGTAGGATACGTTTTCGCCCATGGCGTCGAAGTAAAGAACAAGGGGTTCAATACCGTCGAA
>JAITJV010000308.1 GCA_031278755.1 Treponema sp.
ATTCCCTGCGGTCCTTGATTGAATTAAGAAAAATAAAATAGAAAGGAACGATAAAAATGACAAAGGCAAAAAATACCGCAATGACATCCGCAATAAGTATACGCTTTTTTTTAGCGTTCATTATATGTCAATCTCCCGGCTGATGAGAAATTTATAGAGCGGAAACGCGATAAAGGCAATCAAAAAGAGCATCACCACATTGCCCGCCGTAGACAAACCAAAAAACCCGTATGCGTACTGTTTGTATATGATCGAAGCAAGCGTGTCGGTCGCAAAGCCCGGCCCGCCCTTTGTCATGGACCAGATAAGATCGAAAGTCCTGATGCCGCCTATGAAGGCAAGTATGATGACGGTATTTATCGAAGATCGGACAAGGGGAAGGGTGATGTGCCTGAAACGCTGAAACCCGTTCGCCCCGTCTATTGACGCCGCTTCGTAGTATGTGTCCGGTATGGCCTGCAGCCCCGCGATATAGATCACCGTGGCGACGCCGACGCCCTTCCACACGTCGGTTGCAATAACGGAAAAAAGGGCGATTGAAACATTACCCAGCCAGTCCGGCCCTATGATCCCGAACCTGGAGAGAATCATATTAAAAAGGCCCTTTGTGGGGTGCATAAGCGCGCTAAACGTAAGGCCGACCGCTATAGTGCTTACAAGGTTGGGAAAGAAAACGATGGATCTGATGATATATTTTGTTCTTATTCCTGAAATCAAAAGGATCGCAAGGCCCAGCGCCAGAACGGCTTTAAGCCCGCAGGTAAGGACCGCGTAAATCAGCGTGTTTTTAATTCCTATCCTGAGCGAATATTCCGAGAAAAAGGTTTTGTAATTGTAAAGACCGACAAAGCGGAAATCGGTCAATGTCCAGACGGTAAGGCTGAAATAAAACGAAATGATCGTCGGTACAATAAAAAGAACCGTGTAAATCACCAAAAGAGGCGCCAAAAACCAGCGGTTGTAAATCCTGTACTTGGTATTTATCAAATTATACCCCGCTTTTTTAAAAGTTCCCCAAAATCCGCGCTTTACAAAACGATACCCCGCTTGCGCGGGGTATGTCAATTCCTACCAGCCGGGAAGGTTGAGCTGGACGGCCTGTTTGGTCACATCCTGATCATAGGCTTCTGCGGCCTGCTGGGGCGTACTCACGCCGGACATTACTTCAATACAGAGCTGCTCAAGATTGGGGCCTTTAACAGGCGATTCAAACTCAAGCGCCACATCGGTTTTCCCTTCGTCAAAATAGGACTGCATTTCCCTGACGCCCGCATACACGCTGGCCGGAAGGTTTATGCCCTTGATGGAGAAAGGACCGTCGGGCTTACGCGCCTGGCTGTACACCTCCACGCCTTCCTGGGAAACATAGTACGCGACCCACTGCCTTGCAAGTTCAAGGCGGGGCGTATTCTTTGCAATGTAAAGGCCGTTTGCGATCCACACGGTAAGCCCGTGGTTATTGGGATCGTCGCCGGGTATGCCAAAAACGCCGATGTCGTCGATCTTGTCGGGGTAGTTCGTGCTGATGGTGCTTAACGCCTGGGTAAGTATCGCCCAATGGGCGCCTTCTCCCATCGCGAGCATCTCCGCCGCCTGGTCGTAGTTGGTGGCAAGGAAATCCCTGTTAAGATAGGGCCTGATTTCGGCGAGTTTTTCAAAGCCGCGCCGCGCTATCGGATTTGTCGCGTATTTGGCCCTGTTCGCCGTATATTCGGTCGGGAAATTGGGAATGGCGGCCTTCACGTTGTACTCGTCCCCAAGGATGAACAGCTGGGAAGTCCATGTATCCTTGACGCCGGCAATAACGGCGATCTTTCCCGCGGCCTTGATCTTCTCGCAGTTGGCAAGAAAGTCTTTCCAGGTATGGGGAACGGAAAGTCCCAGCTCACGGTAAATGGCCTTGTTGTAAAGAATGGCGCCCGCCTGGGTTGACCCCTGGGGAGAAGCGTAAAGCCTGCCGTTTACCGACGCCGAACGCTTGAAGTCATCGGTATACTGGGCGGCGAACGGTTCATCGGTAATGTCGTAGATGTTTCTTTCCGGGTTAATCGCCTGGAGAAGGGAGCCTGTGTTATACCAGAACAAGTCGGCTATGTCGCCTGTGGCGAGCCTGGTCTTGATGAGGTTGTCGCCTTCCGTACCGCCGGCCCTGATTTCAACTTCGGTACGGATACCGAGTTTCTGTTCGACGGCCTTGATGACCGCTTCGGCGCCGCTGAAATCACTGTCCTTGTCCACAAGGAAAGTGACTACCTTTTCCTCCGCGGCCTCCGCACTTCCGCCTGACTTTTTGCAGCCTGAGAGTGCGGCAACCGCGCAGAACAGCAAAAGCGGCAGAACCGTAAATACAAATTTTTTCTTCATAAACCCTCCAAAAATATTTTACTTTTCCCCATTATATGGTTCCTTGACTCATTTTGCAATAAATTTATAGGTAAACGAATAAGAGCCTGATCCCAATTCCGCAACGGCGCCGCCTTCGGCTGTTTTGAAATTCACCGCGCCTATCGTTCCGGCCCCGGCTCCGGGCAGGGTAAGTTCCGCGGTGGTATTGGGCGGAACAGTAACGGCAACCGTCATATTGCCTTCCTTGATTTCCCAGCGTATGGAAATGAGCCCGTATGGGGATTCGTATTCCGTTTCGGCCCAGGAAATTTCTTTGGAGCCGGGCATGGGTTTGAGTATGATCCGCCTGAAGCCTGTTTTGCCGCGGTCCGTATCAAGCCCGCCCACCCTGCTGAACACAAAATCGCTCACCGCGCCGTATGCGTAATGATTAAACGAATTCATGTCGGGACTCCACATGGTTCCGTCAGGTTTGATTCCGTCCCAGTGTTCCCAGACCGTGGTAGCTCCCTTTGTAACCTGATAAAGCCACGAAGGGAAATCTTCCTTGAGGAGCAGCTCATAAGCAAGATCAAGCCGGCCGTTTTCGGCAAGGGCATGGCATGCATAAGGCGTTCCGAGAAAGCCCGTATCAAGGTGGTTTTTCTGTGCGGCGATAAGCTCGACAAGGGTGTTTACGGTCCGCTGTTTATAGGCCGGCGGCGTAAGGCCGAAAGCCAGCGACAGTATGTGGGCAGTCTGCGTGCGGGCCGCAAGACGGCCGTTCGGCGTGAAAAATTCCTTCTGGTACGCCGCTTCAATATCCTTCCGCAGTTTCGCATATTTTTCCGCGTCGTCCTTTTTGCCAAGCAGGGCCGCGGTCTTTGCGAGTATGTCCGTGGAATAGGCGTAGAACGCCGTTGCGGAAAGATCGTTCGGCGTAGCGCCGAAGTAGCTTCCTTCTTTTGCGTCCAGGGCGACCCAGTCTCCAAAATGAAAGCCAACGTTGAAAAGCGTCCCGTCCTGCGCGACGCCGCGGATGTAGTCCACCCACTTTTTCATCGAAGGATACTGTTCTTCAAGAATTTTTTTGTCGCCGAAATATGTGTAGATGATCCAGGGTGCTCCGGCCGCCACATCCGCCCAGGCGGTAGCCCCCGCTTCCTGGGTGATTTTGTCGTCAGCGCCCGCGATTCCGTTTAACACATCGGGAACAACATGGGGAACCTGTCCGTCAGGCAGTTGCGAAACCGCGACATCGCGGAGCCATTTTCTGAAGAAGGGCGCCGTCTCCATCAGGTAACTTGCCGAACGGAGGAAGATATGGGCGTCTCCCGTCCAGCCGAGGCGTTCGTCGCGCTGGGGACAATCGGTCGGTATATCGACAAAGTTATCCTTCATGCTCCAGCGCACGTTCTTGATAAACTGGTTGAGCTTGCGGTAGGAACATTTGAATTTGCCCGCCTGCCTCATGTCGGAATAAATTGCCAGGGCCTCAAAATTATCCTTGTTGATTTTGCCGGGCCACTCGTCTACGGCAATATAACGGAAACCCTGAAAGGTGAAAAACGGGGAATATGTTTCCTCACCCTTTCCCTTGAGTGTATATTCAATGATCTGTTTTGCCCTGCGGAGATTCGCCGTGTAAAAATTCCCGTCCGCATCCAGGGTTTCGGCGTGCCGTATCTTCACCTTGCTTCCGGCTTTTCCCTTCACCCTGAAACGGACCCATCCTGAGATGTTCTGGCCGAAGTCTATGACCGTGTCGCCCCCCGGTGTTTTGAAAAGGGCCAGGGGCTTGAAGCGTTCCTGCTCTTTTACCGGAAGGCCGTCGCGCGGTTTGAGTATGCCGGTATCGGCGCTTTCTATATAGACGGGCTGCCACTTTTTATCGTTAAAACCGCCCTTGTTCCAGCCTTCCTGTTCCAGCCGCGCGTCGTAGGTTTCACCGTGGTAAATTTCAGAATACGTTACCGGAGAACGGGCGCGTTTCCAGCTCTTGTCGCTGTAAACCGTTTCCGCTTTGCCGTCCTCGTAGACGATGCGAAGCTGGGCGACGACCGCCGTTTGTTTGCCGAACACATTGCGCTTGCCTACCCAGCTTGCAAGATCGCCCTTGTACCAGCCCGGACCCGTCATAAAGCCTATGGCGTTTACCCCTTTGACAATGGAAGAGGTAACATCATAGGTCTGAAAGAGAAGCCGGCGCTTGTATTCCGTCCAGCCGGGGGCCAGTACTTCATCGCCGGCTTTCTTGCCGTTGACGTACACCGCATACAGCCCCTTGGCCGACGCGTAAAGACGGGCGCTTTTAACCCTGCCCTGTACGGAAAATTCCTTCCGTAACAGATAGCCCGCTGAAGACGATCCGGACTTGCCGTCTTCCCCTGAAATAAACGACGCCTTCCATTCGGATCCTGAAAGAAGCGTCGTTTCAAAAAAGGCGGTCTTGCTCCAGGGGCTTTCTTCACCCTCCGTGTCCGTTATCTTTACCCGCCAGAAGTACCGCGACGCGGATTCAAACGGAACGCCTGATTCCACAAGGTGCGATTCAGCCGAATTTACCCTGCCGCTTTTCCAGACAGGTGAAAGGAAACCGTTGTCTTTGGCAGCCTCCAGGCTGTACGACGCCTGCTTAAAACCGGTCTTTCCGGTCTTGATTTTCCAGCTAAAACGCGGTTTTGCCGTGAATATGTCTATGGGATTGGTCCTGTATTCGACCCTGAGGTCAATTACGTTTATCATACTTTCCTCCAATAAGAGGATCATTATCAGAGCGGGACGGAAAAAACGCAATGATTAAAATTGCTCAATTTTATTGACTTTTTTTGATATTCAGGCTATAGTGAAAAAATGGGTCAAAGGCGCATATCCGGGAAAAGTTTCACCAGGGCGGTCAACAGGCCCGCGGGCGGCGGGGCATTAAACCCTTCGCCCGCAATAAAGTCCATGTTCGCGGATTTGGAATGGTTCAATGAGGACGAATGTTTTTATAAAAAATGTTATGAATTCGGAACGGACAAAAAAGCGCTCCGGGAATTTATATCCGCATACGATCCCCGCGATCTGCAGCGCCGGAAAATCATACTTCCCAATGGTCTCAAACCTTCCATAATAACGGAACAGAGCCTGTTCAGCGCCCGCGATCAAAATGTCTTTTTGAGCAAGCATAACAGATATACGCCCGTATTCAGGCATCACCACGACTATTTTGAAAGCTTCTTTGTCCTTTCGGGCCGGTGCATAAGCAGAATAGAAGGAGAAAGTTTTACGCTGCCTGAAGGGAGCCTCTGCTTTATTGCTCCGGGCGTTAAACACACAATGGAAGTTTTTGACGGCAGCATTGTCCTCAATATCTGTATCA
>JAITJV010000247.1 GCA_031278755.1 Treponema sp.
ATGTAAGAATACAGGGGATCTTCGAACCAGCCCAAAGTGCTGAAAGCGTCGACGCCCCGTATCCATACATCAAGGTCCTTTTTCTCAAGTTTTGTCCTTTCCTTCTTAGCGTCTTCCGGATCAAAGAATCCCTTGTAAGGGACAGAACCTACCACGGGGAACCACCACTCATGGCGGGCGAAGGAATCTTTTGCCGAGGCGGAAACGACCGCGGCAAGATAAGACCGGTCGATTTCTACATATTTGGTATAATTTTTGCTTTCCGCAAGACCCAGCTCTTCCATGGCAAAACGCCGTATATCGCGAACCCTTTCTACAAAGCCGTCTTCGGCATTGTCCTTGAGCAGGTTTTCCAGCGGTACAGCGCGGTGCAGGTAAGACAGCATGGCGCCGCCCTGTTTCAGGGTATAACAGCCTGAAAAAAGGCCCGATCCGGCAAGAAGAAGGCCTGCGGCGGTTAAAACAGGGAAAAATACACTCCATCCGCCTGAATTGGCGACCGACACCTTTTTGTCTCCTGAATAAACAGTATACAGGATATGCTTATAGAGTGTCAGGTTCTTGCCTTGATCATTGTGCGCTATTCCCCTATACTGGAGGACAATTGACGTGCTTTCATGAACCTTTATATAGACAGGAGATGTACCAATGAAACGTACTTATCAACCCAGCAAGGTAAAGCGGAACCGTAAATTCGGGTTCCGGGCCCGGATGAAAACCCGTGGGGGGCGGATGATTCTAAAACGCCGCAGGGCCAAAGGACGGCTTAAACTGACGGTTTCCGATGAAAAAAAGCCTTATTAGCGGAGGGCGCCAGCGTTGCTGCAAACCGGCGGAACGTTCCGGTTCAGGCAGAATGAGCGTTTAAGGGGAAAAACGGCTGTAGGACAGGTTTTTCGAAAAGGGAAGAGCTTCAGCTCTTCCGGCGTGAAACTTTTCGTATTGAACAATGGTTTTGATTATAACCGTATCTGTTTTACCTTCCCCCGGAAATACGGGAATGCGGTGGAACGGAACCGGGCGCGGCGGCTGAGCCGGGAGGCATACCGGCATTTGCGGCCCCGGCTGAAGGGCGGATCTGATCTGGTTTTGCTTGTTTATCCGTCCCGTGAACGTGAAACATTCCTGACCCGTACCGGACAGTTTACCGTCCTGTTTACCAAAGCCGGACTTTTTATGGAAACCAAAGAGTGAGAAAAATAGCCCTTATAGCAATACGTTTTTATCAACAGTTTGTATCCCCGTATTTTCCTCCGAGCTGCAGGTATTATCCTTCATGTTCGGCCTATACCTACGAAGCGGTTGAAAAATACGGATTTCTCCGGGGTCTGTACTTTGGGGTGAAACGGATTCTCCGCTGTCATCCCTTTCATCCGGGCGGTTATGATCCGGTAAAATAGGAGTATTATGGAAAAGAATACAATTCTGGCAATTGTCCTTTCAGTTGCCGTAGTATTGGGGTTTTATTTTATTCAGGGGATCTTTTCCCCTCCAAAACCCGATGGAGCGGCGGGACGTTCCGAATCCCAGGGAAGTTCCGTTTCAGCCGCTCCTGCGGCGGATTCCCTTTCCGGAATCCCTGATTCCCGGGAGGCTGGAATCAATCCGGCTGTGTCCGCGGTTCGTCCCGAAGATGAAGCGGCTGACGCCCCGGCCGAAAACATTCCCGCCGCCGAACAGCGGGTGATCATCAATACGGATCTTTTGACGGTAACGCTTTCAAACGCCGGCGGAGATATTGTTTCCTGGAAACTCAAGGGTCATAACGATGGGGGAGAACCGGTAGAAATGGTTCTTGCAGGCGATACGGAACCCCATTCCTTTACCGTAGCTTTTGGCGATCAGAACGCCCGGCCTGTGGACTCGCTTTTTCATGTGCGGCGGCTTTCGGATTATTCGGTGGAATTTTACCGGGACTTTACGTTTGCGTCCGAAGCTTCTCCGGGCCGTTTCACATTAACCAAACGCTACGATTTCAAGCCCAATGAATTTATGTTCGAACTGACCATTTCGCTGGACGGCGGCCATTCTGTTTCGGGCTTTAATTTCAAAACGGATAATTCCACAGGCATTTCCGGCGCCGCCTATACGCTGGGAATAGGCCCGCAAATCGGGCCTTCTTTCGAAAAACTCGATCAACGTTATGAATACCGTCAGTACATCACCTATACCAACGGTAAGCGGCGGCTTGAAAAAATAAACAATGAGCGCCCCAACGTCATCAACTCACGGCCAAGTTGGGCGGCTATAGCGGGAAAATATTTTACCCTCATCGCCATTCCCTATCTTGCTCAATATGACATGATCTTTTCTTCCAGGCCTGAACCGGGTCTTCCTTCGGCATCGCGGCTTTACATCATACGGCCGCCCCTTGCCGCATCCCGGGCCGACGACACCTACCGCTTTTACCTGGGTCCCAAAAATCAGGAAAGCCTTGCTATTTATAACAACGGAAAAAACGGGTTTAATCTTCAGGATACCCAGCTCATTGAAGCGGCAAATACTAAGGGTTTTCTCAGTCCCCTGGAACGGCTTCTTAAATGGATGCTCCTTATGTTTTACCGCATCATACCGAATTACGGGGTGGCTATTATCCTCCTTACCCTGCTTGTAAAGGTGGTGTTCTTCCCCCTTACCAAGAAAAGTTCCGAATCCACTCTGCGCATGCAAGCCATATCACCGAAGATCAAGGAGCTTCAGGCAAAGTACAAGGATAATCCCCAGAAAATGAACGCCGAAATGGCGGCCCTCTACAAGAAGGAAGGGTACAATCCCCTTTCCGGCTGCCTCCCCATGCTTTTGCAGATCCCCATTTTCTTTGCCATGTACAATCTTTTCAACAACCATTTTGATCTGCGCGGGGCGATGTTTATTCCCAAATGGATACCGGACCTTTCGCTTCCCGAATCAATTTATCATTTTTCAAATTTCAGAATGCCCTTTCTGGGCTGGACCGATTTGAGGCTGCTGCCCTTTATCTATGTGGGTTCCCAGCTTATGTACGGAAAAGTTACCCAGACGCCGGATCAGCAGGGTAATTCACAGATGAAGATGATGCTTTACGCAATGCCCGTCATCTTTTTCTTTATATTGTACGATGTGCCTTCGGGGCTGCTCATCTACTGGATTTTTTCCAATATCCTGACCATGGTTCAGCAGGTCGCGATTAACAAATACCTGGCGCCGAGGCGGGCGGCCCAGGCCGCGGCCGCAGCTGCAAGCGAACCGGTCATTGCCCCGAAAAAAAAGAAAAGGAAGTAGGAGGGACCTGTCATGGTATATGAATTTGAAGGCCGTACTGAAAAAGAAGCGATA
>JAITJV010000007.1 GCA_031278755.1 Treponema sp.
GATCAATACCTGTTCACCCGCTCTGGATGTAACATTCCCCTCAAATTATGCGCGTCTGGTTTCTTTTTATGAAGAAGCTCCGGCGGTGATGCGGAACATGGTTTATCCTGCTTCAATAGACGATGAAACAACCCTTGCGGTCATGGAAAAAGTGTGGAAGAAACATCACATTTTTCTCGATTCCCACACGGCGGTGGCTTATGCCGCCGCTGAACAGTTTGCCGCTTCCCGTGATTACAGCGGCCAGGTTCATACGGTGGTTCTTGCGACGGAACATCCCGCCAAGGAGGCGGATATTATTGTCAAAACTACAGGCCAGGCTATACCCATTCCCGAACGTTTCCTTGCCCTCCAGAAGAAAGCCGATCCTGTCGCGGTAATAGAAGCGGATATTGAAGCGTTTGAAGGGGCTATTGCAAGCTGCTTCTAATGTATTATGATAAGGCTTGTCGGAGAACCCCATGTTTTTTAAAAAAACCCTGTTGATTGCCGTCATGTCGGCGCTTTGTTGTTTCGTTCCGCTTTCCGGGCAGGAATCTGCCGATGTGTTTGTTTCAACGGAAGCGGGCGAGGACGCTGAAACAGGCGAAACCGCAGCCGAATCCAAAACCGCGGCCGGCGCGGCGCAGGAAACGCCGGACGCGGAGTCTCCTTTACAGCAGGCGGAAAAAATAACAGAAAATATTGAAGAAACGGTTTCCTATGATGCCCAGGGCCTCAGTTTTGCCGAAAGATTCGGCATAGCCCTGGCGATTATCGCAGTACAGATCCTCCTGATACTGGTTATCTGGCAGCTCTTCAAATTTTTCGCAAAAAAAGCAGTTGAAAAGGCCAGTGGAAAAATAAAGCCCCTGACCTTCAAAAAATACAAGCTGCTTAATACCAAACAGATCATCGAAATCATTTTGTTTTTTCTGCGGATATTCAAATATATCATCACCGTTTTTCAGTTTTTCATCACCGTTCCGATTGTATTCAGTTTGTTTCCGGCTACCAAAGATCTGGCGTCTGTTCTTTTCGGCTACATCCTTGCGCCGTTCAGGAATATCGCCCTGGGCGCCATCCATTATATACCAAATATTATTACAATAGTTATAATAATATTTATAACCAGGTATATGATACGGGGGCTTAGGTTCTTTTCCGTACAGATTAGCAGGGGAAAACTTGTCATACCGGGCTTTTATGCGGACTGGGCCGAACCGACTTTTAATATATTGCGCTTTCTCCTTTGGGCCTTCACCGTGGCGATTGTTTACCCGTATCTTCCGCTTTCCGATTCACGGATCTTTCAGGGCGTTTCGGTTTTTGTGGGTATCATTTTTTCCCTTGGATCAAGTTCCGCAATAGGGAATCTGGTGGCGGGTCTTGTAATTACTTATATGCGCCCCTTTAAAATAGGCGACAGGATACAGATCAAGGACATTACCGGTTTTGTGATGGAAAAAACACCCATGGTCGTCCGCATAAAGACTCATAAAAACGAATACGTCACGTTCCCCAATTTGATCATACTCAGTTCAAGCATCATCAATTATAACACCAGTTCCGATGAAGACGAAGAAGGCCTCATCCTTTACGCTTCGATTACCTTTGGCTACGGCACCCCCTGGCAGACGGTGCACCGCATCCTTATTGACGCCGCTTTGACCACGGACCATGTGCTGAAAAATCCCAAACCTTTTGTTCTTCAGACGGCGCTGGACGATTTTTACTGTCAATACCAGATCAATTTTTATGTAAAGGAAGTAGACAGGGTTCCGGCGATTTATTCGGGACTTTTTGAAAACATCCAGGAAGGCTTCCATGCCGAAGGCCTGGACATGACCGCCGCCCACTACCGGATCAACCTGCCGCCCCATGTACAGGAGCAGGATAAGCCGGCAGAAACAACCGGACAGGCAAAAAAAACAGCGCGGGGGAAATCCGCGCGGTAACGGAGGAGCGGAAGTCAAATTGTGTCCCAAATGATTGGACTTGCCCAATCACCGGGGCGGTCACGAAGAGGTCTGAAAGAACCCGCCGGCTTTTCCGCGCCGGCGTAATTTCGGTCCCTCAGCCGGCTTTTCTTCCAACCAGCCACAGTGAAGCAAGGATGACGGATCTCCATGACACTTGACCAAGCCAGGACAGGAGTGTCGGTTTGAGGAAATTGTCGTTGATAAAAAGGCTCAATACGATGTAGATCGCCCAGACAATAAAGACAATGATGTTCAGGATAAAGTAAAGATTCCTGTCTATGGGCGCCAAAAGACCTATGATAAGGAAAACGCCGGCCACCAGGTAAACCACCGCAATTACAAGATTCAGAACCTGACTGTTGGTCAGATGTAAAGTTGCGGTTTTGTATGCAATTCCTTCAACGCCGAGAACGGCGAAATAAACACCCAAAGCGAGCTGGATAAAGAAAATAGAACTGACGCTGCTCGATCTGCTCATTTTTTTCTCCTAAAAAAACAAAGATTTTCATGTGCAACGCACACGGTATTATACCGTTTTCTTTTTAATGATGAAAGACCCCCGGAGGCGCCGCCTGTGCCGGCGATCGGGACATTAAAGGGCGCTTTGCCCTGCCTTTCCGTTAACCATATTATTATCATGGTTAACCAATTGTACCCTGAGGCTTTCCCAAAACTGACCGGGTTTTGGGAACGGCTCCTCCGCCTTTTAATAAATAAATGGGATGATCCGGTATTTTACCTTTTTGGTATATCTATCCCACAACTCCCCGTATTTGGCTTTGCATATTTTGTCGTCGTCCATTTGCCGGGTGAACAAGAGTCCAATGTAATAAAGGGGATATAGCCACACGCACCAGATTGCCGGATACCCGGCGGCAAGGGCAATGCCGCATCCTTCCAGTATTTCTCCAAGGTAATTGACATGCCGGCTTAGGCCCCAAAAACCGTTGACCAAAAGGGAATGTTTGCCGTCGGAAATGGTTTCGGGTTTTATACCGAGAAATTTTTTGTCTCCCCGCGTCTTAAAATAATATTTCTGCATGTTGGCGCCCCGGGCCAGACTCCATCCGAACAGGTAGAGCACGCAGAAACAGACAGTCGCCCAGAGCGGCAGACGGGGATTCGGCAGGTCCGCCGTCGTCCAGAGTGAGACGGCGTAAAAATAGGGATAAAAGGCCAGGCAGCCGAAGCCCAGTTTGAACCCTACCCGTTCGGCGATAAAATCGTAGGTGTAAAGATGGACTTTTTCAAAATAAAGGTATTCCCATAAAAACCAGGTGAGCATGGCGGCGCCCGCGATAAAACCGGGGTTGACGTCTTCATGAGTCATGATGTGATGGGCCGTGAAAGAAAGAACATTGAGCTGCAACATGACGGCGCCGGTTAAGTAGAGCCACATCTTTGCGTCGATACGCCCGTTTTTGAATTGAGGATTTTTAAGACGCCCGAGCCAGAACTCGACGGGGAAGGGCTTGCCGGCGGAAGGGCGGCGCAGCACCATGGCAAATGAAAAGATCAGTCCCAATACCAAAGCGCCTGTCAGACTTGACCACCTGACCTGGTACAGCCAGTCAAAGGGAACCCAATTGAGCAGACCAAGCGCGGCCCAGAGCAGGATGCTCACGGCAAGGACAAAAATACCATTCAGCCGGTAACTTAACGTTTCGCCGGTCTTGTCGTTTTTTACATATCCCTTTATCCATTTGCCGGGCAGGATTACGTGCAGCAGAATGATGATCGCATAAGCGATCCACGGCGTGAAAAATCCGGAAATAAATAATTTCATCATCTTAATTCAAATTCCTTGTATTGGCCGCCATGATTTTAATCGCCAGTTTCCTCGGCGCAAGGCGCATCAAAAAAAAGCGGGCCAGTTTGTTGATTCCTCCGGGAACAAAGATCGGACATTTTCCCAGGGCCTTTAATGTTTTTTCCGCTACCTGCTCCGGTGTTAAGGCGCCCGGCGCTTTGGCCCGTCGCGCCTCTTTATAACCGGGGGTAAGAATGGCGCCGGCGCAGGAAGCGATCACGTCAACGCCAAGGGGCCTGAGTTCCTCCCATAGGCCTTCGGCAAGGACGGCGTTAAACGCTTTGGTCGCCGCATAGCCTGCAAGTTTGGGGCTACCCTGGGTTCCCGCCAGCGAAGACATCAATATAACGCCTCCTTTTTTACGCTCAATCATTTGAGGCAGTACGAGCCGGACAAGCAGCAGCGGCCCCTGTACATTGACCGCGGCCATCCGCGCAAGCCGTTCTTCCTCAATGTCCTTAAAAAGGCCCACCGGCGCATAGGCGGCATTGTAAACAAGAAGGCCGATTTGAATGTTCAGCGCGCCGGTAAAAGTTTTTACCGCTTCAAAATCACCCAGGTCTACCGCATGGGTGATAATTTCTACCGGATATTTCCTCTGGAGTTCCCCGGCAAACGTTTCCAGTTTTTCTTTTTTTCTGGCCAGCAGCACAAGCTTAAATCCCCGTTTGGCCAGAGATCCGGCGTAAGCGGCGCCCAATCCCTCGGAAGCGCCGGCAACCAGCGCGTAAGGCCCGTATTTTTCCAGCATTTTAGCAAAATAGCATGGATGATTATCAAAAGTCTATTATGACACGGCGCGGAATCCGGGCGGAATCCGCGCCTTATATCCTAATAACGTCCCGTTCAAGGATCTTGAAAACCCTGGTGGGACATTTCCCCGCACAGGTTCCGCAGGAAGTACATTTTGTGTAATCGACGCGGGGAAGGTTGTTTTCCATGATGATGCACTGTTCGGGGCAGTTCTTGACACAGAGTCCGCATTTGATGCAGGCGATCTTGCAGGCTTTGACGACGTTGGCCCGGACGGAATTGCGGTTGGAGCAGAGTACCATGGCGCCTTTCATGTCCCTTGGCATGTTGCGGATGATCCCCTGGGGGCATTCGTTGGTGCAGAGCTTGCAGCCTGTACATTTGGAATGATCAAAATGGGGCAGGCCGTTTCCGCCCATGCTGAGCGCTCCGAATTGGCAGACCTTGACGCAGTCACCGAAGCCGAGGCAGCCCCAGACGCAAAGCTTGGTTCCCCCTGCGGAAAGTTTTGCCCCGCGGCAGGTTTTCAGGCCCGTGTAGTTTCCCTTTTTCAGCGCATGAACATCCGATCCCTGACAGCCCAGAAATGACACGGTGGGAATAACCGTACCGCTTATCCCCATGAGGGCGGAAAGTTTTTCAGCGGTTTTTTGGCCGCCTGCAAAACAGCCTGTTATCCCCGTCTTGCCCGAAGCTACCGCCGCCGCGTAGGCGTCGCAGCCGGGGAATCCGCATGCGCCGCAGTTGGCGCCGGGGAGGGCGCTCCGTATTTCATCAACAAGGGGATCATGGGGAACGGCAAAAAATTCGCGGAAGAAACCCAGGGCCGTACCCAGGACAAAGGCGAGCGTAAAGGCAAATACCGTGGTAATTACGATGATCATTTCACCAGTCCTTTGAAGCCCATAAAGGCGATTGAAAGCAGGGCTGCGGCGACAAAAAGGATGGGCGTTCCCTTGAGGAAAAGAGGGATGGGGCTGGTCCGTATGCGGCGGCGTATTCCTGCAAGAAGCAGGGTAGCAAGCATAAAACCCAGGGCTATGCCGACGGCGTATACGATCGATTCAACAAAATTATAGTTATTGGAAATAACGTTAAAGGTAACCGCAAGGATCGCGCAGTTGGTAGTGATAAGCGCAAAGTAAATCCCCATGGAATTGTACAAAAGGGGCGATGTTTTTTTAAGGTAAAATTCCAAAAGCTGAACCAGGGCGGCTATCACCAAAATAAAAACGAGGATCTGAAGGAACACCAGCCCCCGCGGTTCAAGGATGAATTTATACAGGGGCCATGTTACGGCGGTCGCGAGCACCATGACAAACGTTACCGCCATTCCCATGCCCGCCGCTTTGTCTTCGTCGGTGCTCATTCCGATAAACGGGCACAGTCCTATAAACTGCATCAGAACGACGTTGTCGATGAGGAAGGCGCTGATAAAAATTTTAAAGAGGTTCATGCCTGTCCTCCGCGGCCGTGCGCATGGCTTCCCGAAACCGCGGTTTCAGGATTGGCCGGAGCCGCCCTGAGCTTTGATTTAAGAAAGTTATTGAACGCGATAAACAGGGCGAAGACGAAGAACCCCCCCGGAGGCAGCACAAAGAAAAGAATGGGCTGGAAGCTGTCGGGGAGCACCTGCATATTGAAGATCGTTCCGCTTCCAAAGAGTTCCCGTATAAAGGATATTCCCGCCAATACCCAGGTATAACCAAGGCCCATGCCCAGAGCGTCGGGGATTACGTTGTACACGGGCTGCCTTGACGCGAAGCCTTCAACACGGCCCATGATGATACAGTTCACTACGATAAGGGGAATGAAGACGCCCATTGATTTTGAAAGATCGGGGAACCACGCCTTGAGAACGTAATCTATTACCGTGGTAAAGGCTGCGATAATGATGATAAAAACGGGAATCCGTATTGATTCGGGGATGAGTTTCCTGAACATGCTGATAACAATTTCCGACATGAGGAGCACAAAGGTCATTGAAAGCCCCATGCCTATACCGTTGGAAACGGCGGTCGTTACCGCAAGGGCCGAACAGAGTCCTATCATCAGCGTAAGAAGGGGATTTTCCCGTATGATGCCGTTGATGAATATTCCGAAAAGGCGCTTCATTCCCCCTCTCCTCCGGTGGAAGCCGCCGAAGCGGCGTCCGTTTCAACCGTTTCCCCCGAAAACCATGCGGCAAGCGCCGTGCCGGCCGCCTTGACCGTCCGTGAAACCGCCGAGCTTGTGATGGTGGATGCGGTTATGGCGATTATGTCTTCTTTCGGCTCAAAAGGATCCCGTACCGGTTTTCCGGCGAATTGACCGTAAAAAGTAAGTTTGGCCGCCTTGTCCACATAGTAAACAGGCGAAGCCGCATTGGCCCCCAGTCCCGGCGTGTCTTTGTGCTCAAGGATGCGGACCCCTGCGATACGGCCGTCGGTCCCGACTCCTACAAGGATGCGGAGGGTTCCGCCGTAACTGCCCCTTGATGCGCGCAGGGCGGCCCCCGCAAGCTGTCCGTTCTGTTTTATTTCGTATGCGTTTTCAAAGGTTACCGACAGATCGGGGCTTTTGATCTCCCCCGTTTTCAGCGCTTCGCTGATGTCGGTAAAACTGTCCCCGTCCGGAAAAAATTCACCAAGGGCGGCTTCAAGATCCTTCCGGCTGTGCCCGGCTATGATGTCGTATGTCGCCTCGTATACAAGGGCAAGGCCCGCACAGGCAGCGGCGGCAAAAAGGGCAAGGACGACGCCGAGCTTCAGCATGCTTCCAATACCGCGGTCTTCTTTCATTTTGGCGCCTCCACGGATTTGGACCGTCCGGTTTTTTTCTTTGGTACATAACCGTACTTGCGGGGAAGGAGCCTGTTGAGGAAGGGGACAAACGCATTCATGATAAGAAGGCCGTAGGTTACCCCTTCAGGATACGTTCCCCATTTCCTTATCAGTATGATGATAATCCCCGCTCCGGCGCCGAATATCAGTTTTCCCTTTGAGGTAAGCGGGGAAGTAACATAGTCGGTGGACATGAACACCGCGCCGAAAAGGAGGCCGCCTGAAAGGATGCTGAAAAGGGGATCGAGTCCCAGAATCAGAGATGTGATAAAAGCCGCGGCGATCATGGAGGCGGGGGCGCGCCAGTCTATGGTTTTTTTGATAAGAAGAAAAACCATGCCGGCGAGGATGAGAAAAGCCGACGATTCGCCTATGCTGCCCGCGTGGCTGCCTATAAAGAGCGTCCACAATGTTGAAGGATAATCTGCCGACGCCGAAAGGCCCGAAGCGGAAAAAACTTTTCCGACACTGGCGATGTTTTCTCCATGGGTGATACCCAGGGGGGTAACGCCGCTTATTCCGTCTACAACGGGAGCGCTCAGGGCGTCGGACAATTTCAGGGCAAATCCCGCCGCGGGCCTGTGCCAGACGGTGAGCGCGGCGGGAAAACTCATAAGGAGGAAAGCCCTGCCCGAAAGAGCCGGGTTGAATACGTTGGCCCCGAGTCCGCCGAAAAATTCCTTTGCGACGACTACCGAGAACACCGCCCCCAGCGCCGTTATCCACAACGGCGTGGAAGGGGGGAGGATCAGGGCAAGGAGAAGCCCCGTTACTCCCGCCGAAAGATCCGACGCCCGCACGGGCTGTCCCGAGATGATCCTGAAAAGCGATTCTCCGGCTATTGCGGACACAACCGAAACGATCACCGTAAGGAGGGCGGGAAGGCCGAAGAGGATCACGCCGTATGCGGTAACGGGGGCCAGGGCGAGGAGCATATTCCCCATAAGGCGGGACGCGGTTACCGGGGAAACGATGTGAGGGCTTGATGAAAGCAGCAGAGATGATTTTCCGTGGGGGTTGTGTGGTTTTGACGCTTCTGCCATGTATTCCCCTTATGCCCTTGTTCCCGCCGGGGATGCCGCCGCCTGCCTGAGCCGCTGCCGCTGTTTTCCGATACGGAAACGCTGGACCAGTTTGATCCTGGCAGGGCATACATAGGTGCAGCTTCCGCATTCTATACAGTCCAGAAGCCCCGCTTTTATTGCATAGTCCAGATCGCCTTCTTCAAGGCTGGTGTTCATGATCACCGGCGAAAGCCGGCAGGGGCAGTTCTTTATGCACCTTGAACAGCGTATGCAGTACCCTTCCGGATCGGCGGCGGTTTCTTCTTTTGTCATGAGGATGATCCCCGACGTATTTTTTTGAATGGGAATTTCAAGGGAAGGAACGGCGTTCCCCATCATGGGGCCGCCGTAGAGGATTTTGGCAAGTTTTGAATGATCCACATCCATAAATTCGGCGCTCAGGTTTAAAAGCGACGTCCCTATGGGAACCCGTATGTTCTTCGGGATTTTGCACGCCCCGCCTGATACGGTAAGGTCCCTGTCAATAAGGGGCTTTCCCAATACAAAAGCTTCCGCAATGGCGATGAAGGTTCCAACGTTGGAAACGATGCACCCCGCATCCATGGGAAGCCCCCCCGAAGGCACTTCCCTTCCGGTAAGGGCTGTGATCAGCATTTTTTCGCCGCCCTGGGGATAGCGTGTGCGGCAGAGCCCTATACTGACGTCCCCGGGGATGTTTCCCAGCCTGAGTTCCTGTTCCAGTAAGGGAATAAGCCGCGCCTTGTTGTCTTCCATCCCTATAATTGCGCGGTTCACGCCGCTTATTTTCATCACGATGGCAAGGCCCTTGATGAGGAAATCGGGCTTTTCGGTCATAATCGCTTCGTCCGTGGTGAGGTACGGCTCGCACTCGGCGCCGTCCGCTATGATGGTATCTATGTGTTTTCCCGGCGGCGGATTGAGTTTTACATGGGTGGGGAATCCCGCGCCTCCCATGC
>JAITJV010000054.1 GCA_031278755.1 Treponema sp.
CATGTAGTCTCTGTTTACCACGCTCATGACAATAGTGTTAAGGTTAGTTGAATTGACAAGGCGGGTGAGGGCCGTATCAAGCGGGACAAGGACGACGTCGTCCTGATCGTTTCCGCCGCCGCCCGCGCCCTTTTTCTCCAGCACGCCCGTAACGGTAAAGTAGTTGGTTCCTATGCGCACGCGCTTTCCCACCGCCGCCGCATCTCCGAAAAGATTTTCCGCCACCGTTGCGCCCAGCACCGCGGCGGTGTTCCGGGAAGCGGCGTCGTTTTCGTCAAAGAAGATCCCCTCGGCTGTGTTCCAGTTTCTGATGACGGCGTAATCCGGCTTTACGCCCATCACCAGCGTAGACCAGCTGCCGTCCCCCGCGGCGACCAAAAAAGTTCGCTGAACAATTCCTGAAACCGCAAGGGCGTAGCTTGCCTCGTTCCTGAGTTTGTTTTCATCGGCCCTTGTAAGCCGGCCGGGCCGCGCGGGCGCAGCCCCCTGTCCGCCGCGGAAACTCATACGGCGCGGCATGATCTGGATCAGGTTGGTTCCCATGGAAGCGATGCGCTCCTCCACCGAAAACCGCGCGCCTTCTCCCGCGGCAACCATGACGATCACCGATCCTGTTCCTATGATGATACCAAGGGAGGTAAGAAGGCTCCGCATGCGGCTGCGGAAAATATTTCTGAAGCAGGTGCGTATCAGTTCTGCGGCGTACATATATTTGTATTCCTTAAATCGGCGGCGGCGTCCCGCCTGTCATGGACGGGCCTGTCGGACACAAGCTCTCCGTCGCGGAGGGTGATCACCCGTTTGGTATAGGCGGCAAGTTCGCTTTCGTGGGTAACCATGATGATGGTTTTTCCGCGCCTGTTGAGGTTTTGAAAAAGGCTCATGATTTCAAGGGCCGTCGCCGTGTCGAGGTTTCCCGTCGGCTCATCGGCCAGAATAAACGCAGGATCATTTACCATGGCGCGCGCTATGGCGACCCGCTGCTGCTGGCCCCCTGAAAGCTGGGACGGCAGATGATCCATCCTTTCGCCAAGGCCCACTTCGCGGAGCATCGCGGCGGCTCTTTCCTTTCTGTTAATCCGTTTCCTGCTGTAGAAAAGGGGGAGCGCCGTATTTTCAAGGGCCGTCGTCCTGGCAAGAAGGTTAAAGGACTGAAAGACAAAGCCTATCTTGCTGTTGCGTATCATGGCGAAGGTTCCGGAGTCCGATTCGGACGTTTCGATTCCGTCAAGCAGGTAGGTTCCGCCGCTGGGTTTGTCCAGGCAGCCGAGTATGTTCATCAATGTGGATTTTCCCGATCCTGAAGGCCCCATGACGGCGATGAATTCCCCCGCCTCGGCGGTAAAGTCCAGTCCCCGCAGGGCGTATACTTCAACGCCGTTTTTTCCGCCGGGGCGGTAGACCCGCTTTATCTTTCGCAGTTCTATGACCGCCATCAGATCCGCTCCCGTAAAATGACGCTCATGCCTTCAATATCCGCATCCTCCGTTTCGCCCCTTATCTCCGTCCTCACGCCGTCGCTGAGGCCCGCCCTTACCTGCACCGCGGCGGGCTTTCCGCTTTCGTCAATGCGCCAGATCGTTCTTGCCTCCATGGCGGGCATGGTCCGGCCGGCGGAATCGCCGCCGGCGTTTACGCTCCCCCTTCCGCCCGGAGGCCTCATCATGCGCCCGCCTCCGGGGGCGAGAAGATCGGCGAGCCCCCGTGATGAACCGCTTTGCGGGGAGGCTTTTTCCTCGCTCAGGGACGAAGGCTGATAGCGGAGGGCCGCGTTCGGCACAAGGAGTACGCCGTTACGCCTTTCCCCTATGAATTCGACCGAGCAGGTCATCCCGGGAAGGAGGGAACGATCCACATTGGCGACGCTGATAATCACATTATATGAAACTACGTTATCCTGAACCGACGGCATGAGGCGCTTGCTCTGCACCGTTCCGGTAAAGGCGCGTCCGGGGAGGCTTTCAAGGGTAAAGCGGACTTCTCCGCCTTCCTGTATTGATGCTATGTCAAGTTCCCCTACCCAGGATTCGATCTGCATTTCTTCAAGATTTTCCGCAAGCGTAAAAATGTTGGATGAATTGCTTGAAGAACTGTCCACCACCGTATCGCCTTCGCCGATGTTCCGTTCAAGCACTATCCCGTCAATGGGGCTTGTGATGAACGCGTACTGGTTGATTTCGGTTTCTATAACTTTGAGGTTTGCTTCAGCCGCGGCAAGCTCGGCGGCCTGTATGTCCAGCGCGGTCTTTCCCGATCTTAGCTCATATTCGGAAATGAGGTTTTTTTCCGCCAGCGCTTCCTGATTTCTGTAGTTGATCTGCTGAAGCTCATGATTCGCCCTTGCCTTGATCACCTGCGCAAGCTGCTGTTCGCGCTGAAGCCTCAGCATGTCGGTGTTGAGTTCGGCAAGTATGTCGCCCCTGCGTATGGCGTCGTTGTAATCCACGTATATTTTTTCAACCTTGCCGCTCATGCGGGGAAGCACCTTGACGGTAGCGACGGGGTTGAGCGTTCCTGTTGACGAGACTGTTTTTTCAAGCGAACCGCGGACAATGACGGCGGCGTCGTAGGATACGGGGCCTTTTTTCCCCGTACAGCCTGAAAAGACGAGAAGGGCGGTGATGATGAAGGCGGCGTGCTTCATACCGTACAGTATGCAAAAACCGTGCCATGCCGGTAAAGCAGGATAAAAGGCCAAAAGCGGGAAAAATGTGCGCATTTTTGAAAGCGGCGGTTTTTCGCTGTGCAGTTTTTTCGCGGAGGGGCGGCAGCCGGGCCGCGGACAATCATCGGCCGGACGTCAGCCCGGTTTCCCTATATCTTTCCTGAAATCCATTCCTTCAAAATGAACGGCGCCCATCGCCCTGTAGGCCTTTTTGTACGCGTCGTCCGCGTCCGTTCCCAGC
>JAITJV010000079.1 GCA_031278755.1 Treponema sp.
CATGTCTCCGGACGACGGGCATACCACGACAAGGCTGTTCAGAGGCAGCCCCGCCGGAAAAGTGGCTATTCCCGAGGAAGAAGGGATGAATATTCCCGATGCGTATGTGCTTGGTACGAAAGTTGATTTTATACACCGCGGGTATACCAGCTTTTCTGTTTATCCCCTCAGGCCCATTCCCATTGAGGGAATCAGCAAAACCATTTCGGTGTGGGTGGTGGGACGCAACTATAACCATGAGCTTAAGCTGATTCTTCAGGATTTCTTCGGCCGCTATTATGAACTCTATGTGGGAAGGCTTAACTTTCAGGGCTGGAAACGGCTTACCGTCGCAATTCCCCCCCAGGCTGAAGACGGTTTTAACGGTATAGTACAGCGCAATTACCATTACAATAACCAGCTTGGTATTCAGATAACCGGCTTCCGTATCGACTGCGATCCTATGGAGGCATACGGGACCTATTACATTTATTTTGACGATCTCAGGGCGGTAACGGACCTCTTTGCGGAGGACAACCGCGACGCCGACGATATTCCGGACGCCTGGTAACAACGAAAAGGCCGCTCAGGGGCGGCCTTTTTTTTGCTTTACGGCGCGTATTGAATACAAAAAGCTTCTTCCTTTTTTCCCTGTCCGGGTTATAAGTTTCATTTTGGCAAGAACATAGAGGGTTTTTCCGGCCTGGGCAGGTGAAATACCCGCTTTTTCGGCCAAATCTTTCCGGGTAAATTCCTCGCCTTTTCCGAAAGGAACAAAACGGAGGTAGTCCGCGGGCCTCTCCAGCGGCAGGGCGCCGCGCCATGCGGCAAGCTCCCGTCCCAGAATGCGCGCCCCTTTGCGCCGCCAGGAGCCTTTACCGTCGTCTATTCTCCGCTCAAGCACATCCACCAGGGCCAGTTCGATAACAAGGCCGGGAACAAGGGGAAGTTCCGGGGCATACAGCAGATGGTCAAAAAGATCCCATTCGGTCCCCTGCCGCGGGCTTTTTCGTTTACGGAGGGTTTTGCCCGTTTCGTCCAGCAGTTCTATGAATTTGACGACGGCGATGGGGTGTATGATGCGGATCTTCCCCCGCGCGGAAAGGACCTTTATTTTTTCCCTGAGGGGGCCGAAACTTCCCGTTTGTACTTCGATGATTTCCCCTTCTTTGTTTATCCCGTCGCAGATATAGCCTTCAAGGGAACGTTCCGTTCCGCCTTCGCCCGCATAACGGAATTTCAGGGTTCTGTGAAGCCCGCTTTCCTTTTCCGTGCCTATGGAATAAGGCGTTTCAGCCATTTCTAATCCGATCCGCCGGGCCGCGCGACGGCGGAAAGCTCCCCGGCGCTTAAAAGTTCCAGATAGTGCAGTGTTTCACTTCTGCCTTTGGTTTCGTTGACTTTGATCCGGGCCACACGGAAAGCGATCATCCGGTTGGTAGGGAGGGGAAGGGGAAGATGATTGCCGTTTATGTCCACTATATCGTTTATGGGCAGCCGTCCGGGTATTTCCTGGACGTCTCCTTCGGGAAAAACGATAAAATATTCGTCCATATACATACCTTCGAGCATAACCGAGGGAAAAAACGAATACAAGATCGGGCGTTGCCCGGCCAGGGGAGGCGCTCATCCCGCCGGGGGCAGTCAACGGGGAGGCCGGCGGGGCGTGAAAGCCGGGAGCGCGGAATGATCTCATACGGCCGCCTGAGTTTTTCGCCGGAACGGTAAAACTGTCCCGCACGCCCCGGATCCGAATGAAAGCTATACAGATGTATAGCTAGAATTTTATTTTTCTTTACTAATTATAATTTTTTTTCCGTTTTTCCAATTGACTATGATTATTTCTCATATAATAATGATTTGTGGTAATTTGTGTCAAGATTTCGCATAATCTAGGATTTTATGGCAACCGAACTGCGGACAGGGACATTTGAAAGTACGCTGGATGACAAGGGGAGGGTTTCCATACCCATACGCCTGCGGGAGGTCTATTCGGTAAACGAATTGGTGATCACCCAGGGAAGGCAGCCCAGCGTCTGGATAATGACTCCGGAAGTATGGGAGCGCGTGTCGGAAAAACTGAAGAATTCTTCTGATCTTACCGAGGAAGAGTATTCGCTGGTGGAGTATCTTCATATACTTCCCGCCCAGCTTGTGGAAATCGACAAATCAGGACGCATCCCCGTACCGCAGGCAATACGGAAATACGCCGGTTTGACGAAGGAGTGCCTTGTTTTAAGCGCGGAAAACCGCCTTGAAATTTGGGATTCTCAGTCCTATTACACCTATCTGAATGAAAACAGTCAGGTAAGGCAGGAAGCCTGGAAGAAAATGGGTTCCAGGAAGCTTTTTTCGATGGAGTAAAGGACGGACAACCTGGAAATTGTTCATACCCCGGTTTTACCGGAAGAAACAATGCGGATTCTCGCCCCGCGGCGCGGCGGTGAACTTATGGTTGACGCAACCATGGGAGAAGGCGGCCACAGTTACGCCTTTCTTTCCCGTTACAGGGATCTCCGTATAATCGGCGTGGACGCCGATCCTGACATCCTGGCAATCGCCAAACAGCGGCTTGGGGAATTCGGGGATCGCGTTCATTTCTATTCCGGCTGGTCCCAGGATTTTTTTGCGGAATACCCGGCGGAGCTTAAACGGCCTGACGCCATCCTTATCGATCTGGGCATAAGCCTTTTTCATTACGAAAGGAGCAGCCGGGGCTTCAGTTTCAGAAAAGAGGAATTTCTTGATATGAGGCTTGATGTTTCAGGCGGTTCCACCGCGGCGGATCTCCTTGCCCGGCTCAGCGAAGGGGATATAGCCGATCTGCTGTACAACAATGCGGGGGAACGTTACTCCCGGCGTATCGCGCGCGCGGTGGCCGAACAGCGCAAGCAGGCGCCTGTTACTACAACCACGGCCCTTGCCGGACTTGTGGAACGGGCGGTGCCGCCTTCTTACCGCCGCGGAAAGGCGCATTCCGCGACAAAAACATTCCAGGCCCTGCGCATAGCGGTCAACGGGGAACTTTCCCGCCTGCCCGATCTCCTGGAAGGGGCCCTGCGCATCCTTGAACCGGGCGGACGGCTCGGGATTATCACCTTTCATTCTCTGGAAGACCGCGTCGTCAAGAATTTCTTCCGTCAGAAGAACAAGGACTGTACCTGCCCTCCCGAAGCGCCGATATGTAGATGTGAGGGGCGCCGGGCCGTTAATGTACTGACCCGCAAGGGAATAACTCCGGCTAAAGCCGAGATTGAAAAAAATCCACCCTCCCGCAGCGCCCGGCTCCGGGCGGTGGAAAAAGTGCTTGACGAGGACGGACAATGAAACGGCGGACGCTTCTTCTTTATTTTACAGCCTTGACTATCCCTCTGTTGTTCGGCCTTGACGTGTGGCAGTCCGTCCGTTATACGGCGCTGGAACGTGAGACGTCCCGTCTTGAAGATGCGCAGGAGGAATGGATAGAGAGCAATAAACGGCTCATGGCCGGCATCGCGGTGCTTTCTTCTTCCGAAAGAATAGAAAATATCGCCCTTCATGATTTGGAACTGGAAAAAATACCGCCCGAGGCGGTGCTTCAGATAAAAATTGCCAGGGAAATAAATTGAAGGGAAACTGTCTGATGAGTTTTGCCGAACTGGCCCGGTCCCTCGGGGCGCGGCGTTTCTCTTTTACCGGGGATCCGGCTCTGGCCGGCTTTACTTCGGTAAGCATAGATTCCCGCAAAACCGAACCGGGGAGCCTTTTTACGGCCCTTTCCGGCTCCGGGGACGACGGCCACCGCTTTATCGAGGCCGCCTTTGAAAAGGGCGCCGCCGGGGCGCTTGTAAACGCGGCGAAACTTGACGACAAAAATCTGGCTCTCCTGAGCCTTGCAAAAAACAGGGGAAGGGAACTTGTCGCAGTGGAAAATACCCTTTCGGGGCTGCAGAACGCCGCCCGCGCCTACCTTGATAAATTCCCCGGCCTGCTTAGGATAGGAATTACCGGTTCTTCGGGGAAAACCACCACAAAGGAAATAACGGCGTCCATTGTTTCGCGGGAAAAGAAAACCGTCGTGAATCAGGGGAACCTTAATTCCGAAACGGGGCTTCCCCTTTCCGTTTTTGCGGTGCGTCCCGGACATGAGGCGGGGATCTTTGAAATGGGAATGAACCGCAAGGGAGAAATTGAAGAACTGGCCGGGATCCTCCGTCCTCATATCGCGCTTGTTACAGGTGTAGGGACCGCCCATATCGGAATTCTCGGCAGCCGGGAGGCGATAGCTCAAGAGAAAAAAAATATTTTTTCAAAATTCAAGGGAGACGAAAAGGCGCTGATCCCCGACGATGACGAGTACCGGGATTTTCTGGCTTTTGGGATAAAGGGAAAGGTGGTCTTTTACGGGGCGCGTTCCCTGCCGGAGCTGGGGCCTGTACGGGATATGGGCCTTGAAGGCGCGGAAATAGTCTGGGAGGGGCAAAGGGTGCGCTTCGGGCTTCCCGGCAGGTACAATGTACGCAACGCCCTTGGCGCGGCCGCCATAGCGAAGGAAGTTCCGGTAAGCGGCCGGGCGATCCGGGAAGGTCTTGCGCTGGTAAAACCCCTTTTCGGAAGGGGCGAAATTTTTGCGGGGCCGGCAACCGTGATACAGGACTGCTATAACGCCAACCCCGAATCGGTCGCGCAGGTTCTGGCTTTCTGCGACGGGCTTGAATGGCCCGGCCGCCGCGTGTATGTCATGGGATCCATGCTGGAACTGGGAAAAGCCTCGGAAGCCGCCCACGCCGTGATGGGCCGCCGTCTGGCTCTTTCCCGGGCCGACATGGTGTTTCTTTTCGGCGAAGAAACGGAAGCCGCCGCGTCGGCGATTGAAAAGGGAGATTCAAAAGCCGTCTCATGGTTTCATACCAATAAATTTGAAGAACTGTCTCAAGCCCTTGAGGACTATGTCCGCCCCGGGGATTTGGTGTTGTTAAAGGGGTCCCGGGACTGCGCATTGGAACGGCTTACAGGCTTGTTTGCACGGGGGGCCGCACCATGATTCTGGAATTCATCTACCCGCTGGTCAAGTATTTTACTCCGTTTAACGTGTTCATGTACCTGACCTTCCGGGGGGCCTACGCGGCGCTTACCACCCTCCTTATCTGCTTCATGCTGGGGCCGCGCGTCATAGAGGGGCTGCGGCGGCTCAGGGTGGGGCAGTCGGTGCGGCAGGACGGCCCGGAATCGCACCTGAGCAAGTCGGGGACCCCCACAATGGGCGGGGTGTTTATTGTT
>JAITJV010000129.1 GCA_031278755.1 Treponema sp.
CGGTAAAAAGCTCCTGTATGAATTTTTCCAGCTTTCCGGCGGTAGGTTTGCTCAGGGTGCGCACCGCCGCCTCCGTAACGTCGGCCAGCATGACCACCGCGGATTCCCGCGAACGGGGAGGGTTCCCCGGATAGGTAAAATCTTCCATGTTAACGCCGGCGGCTTCCTGCTTGAGCGCCTTGTTGTAGAACCACGCGATCACCGAATTGCCGTGATGCTCCGCGATGATCTCCGTCACCTCGCGGGGCAGGCCGAGGCTCCTCGCCTTTTCCACGCCGAGCTTTACATGGCTGCGGATCACCGTAGCGGAAAGACGCGGCGGGGTGTCGTCGTGCTTGTTGTAATCGGTCTGGTTTTCCACAAAATATTCAGGCTGATCCATCTTGCCTATGTCGTGGTAATAGGCCCCCACGCGCGCAAGAAGCGGGTTGGCCCCTATGTCCTGGCAGGCCGCCTCGGCCAGATTTGCAACCATAATCGAATGGCTGTAGGTTCCCGGCGCCGCGGTAAAGAGGCGCTTTAAAACAGGGGCGTTAAGATCCGAAAGCTCCATAAGCCTGAAAGCAGTCGCCGCGTTAAGGGCATGCTCCAGGGGCGGCAGAAACCCCAGAACCAGCATGCCCGACGCAAGGCCGTTAAAACCCGCCCAGAAAAAAAGGGACGCCTGGGCGGAACGGCGGCTCAATGTGATAATCACCACGGCGGCGCAGTTTGCAAGGGCGATAAGCAGGCCCGCTTTGACAAGGTCCATCCGCTTTTCCGCATTCTTAAGCGAATAGGAAGCGGTTACCGCGGAAACAAGCGCAAAAAAATAAGAAGCCATATCGAAAGAACCGGTAAGAAAAGCCCCCAGGGGAAGGACCATAGCCAGAAAAAGCGCAAGCTGCGGAGTAATAAGGATCGCCGGCAGCATCACCGCCAGGGCTGTGGGAAGAAACAGCGCCGCAGGCATGGGATCGGCGCCCAGGGCAAGATTGCCGGCAAAAGAGGCGCCTATAAGATACGCGGCCGCAACGGCGGCGACCAGGTATATCTCCGGATCGGAGAGGGATCGCCCGGCTATTTTCTGGCTGCAAAAAAACATCAAAAAAATACCAAGGAAGACAAGAACAAGGATCTGCCCCAGGATGCTGCGGGGGTCCCTGCCGGGGTCCGTCATGTTAAGCTCCCGCAGCTCCTTCATGTTTTCTTCGGTAACGATAAATCCTTTTTTAATTACCCGCTTGCCCCGTTCAACATGCTTTATAACAGGTTCTATGCCCGCAAGGGTTTCCGCGATCCGCTGCCTGGTATCTTCAGAAGAGAAAAACACATTCTCCTCCAAAAAAGGAAGAAGCATGTCCGCGGCGATGGGTTCAAAAGAAGGGGGGAAAGCCGAAACAAACTGCACGATCGTCTCCCCCGCGTTTTTTACCGTAATAATGTTCCCGTACGAAACCAGCTCCCGTTCCGTGCGCGAATCATTGGAGGAAAGCAGCTCCGCTACATCGGGGTTGTACTGTTCAAGTCCCGATTCGGGAAGGGCAAAAACCCCCCGCTTTATTATCGTTTCCAAAAGCGCTCCGCCGTACCCGGCAAAGGCGGCGGGATCGGAGAACCATACATCGAGAACAGAGTCCTGGAAGAATCCGGGATACTCCGCCTGAACCGACCTTTTCGCCGCTTCGGGGGAAAAACCGCCGGCGGCTTTTTCCGAAAAGTCCCTGAAAGCGTTCCAGGCTTCCTGCATCTTCCCGCTTTTTTCCCCGGAAAAACGGAACACGGCGGGCACGAGCCTTTCCCGGGCTTTCATGCGGAGTTCCGTTGCTTCCTCGTCTATATAGCTCACTTCTTCGTGGGCTATAACATCCCGTTCGGCGACTTTTCCCGTTTCAAAATTCTGTATTTCTTCGAGTATTCCGTCGTGTTTTGTATTTCCCGCGGTAACCAGAATAACGGCAAGCAGGGACGCGGCGCTGAACACCGCCGGGCCGGGACGAATTTTGGGAAACCGTACCGAAAAGAACTTTATTATTTTGTCAAAATTTTTTTTCACGGCCGTCTGACTCTTCTTCCGAAGGGTTCGCCCCGGGGGAACCTTCGCCCCGCGGTCCCGGGGATATATGATCCCGCCGGCCGCGGTAATCCCGCGGCCCGGGGGCCGCGGCGTCGTACGCTTCTATGATTTTTTTAACAAGGGGGTTTCTTACCACATCGGAAGTATGAAGCCAGGAAAAATGTATGCCTTCCACTCCCTCAAGAACGGCAACCGCGTTGAGCAGCCCCGAATCAAAACGCCGGGGAAGATCAATCTGGGTGACGTCGCCGGTGATCACCGCGCGGGTTCCTTCCCCTATCCTTGTAAGAAACATCTTCATCTGTTCCTTCGTGGTATTCTGGGCTTCATCAAGAATCACCGCCGAATCGTTAAGGCTTCTCCCGCGCATATACGCAAGGGGGGCTATCTCTATCGATCTGGCGTCTTCCAGACGGCGTATCACCTCAAAGGGCACAAGCGATTCCATGGCGTCATAGAGCGGCCTGAGGTACGGATGTATCTTTTGGGCAAGATCCCCGGGGAGGAATCCAAGGCTTTCCCCGGCCTCTACCACCGGGCGGGTCAGTACAAGTTTCCTGAGCTTTTTGGACAGCACCAGCCTGAGCGATTCGGCTATGGCAAGGTAGGTTTTTCCCGTACCGGCCGGCCCGACGCAGAAACTTATATCGCTTGTCCGCATGCCCCGTACATAGGCGGCCTGATTTCTG
>JAITJV010000145.1 GCA_031278755.1 Treponema sp.
GAGAAATCAATTTTTATTTTGACTTTTTTCTCAACGACGGCCGCCCGGCCGGAAAAGAAAGGATCGGCGAACACGGTTTCGCCGTTCATCTTTATAATTACGGAAGCGTGGCCGGCGAAAGAAATGCTGTCAAAATTGCCGTCTGCAAGGTATTCATAATTGTTTTCCACATGGGCGTAGTTTTCTTCGGGAAAAGCGTCGAACTTCATTTTTTTTCTGAAGAAAAAACTTCCCCCCGAACGCTGCGGGGAACGCTCCATCCATGGATTGAAAAAAGCCCCGTCAGAATCCGTGTGGGCCGCATAGAGCAGCGACGGATCGGGCGCCCCGGTCTGCCGCTCCCACAGTTCTTCGTTAAATTCGGGCGGTGCGCAGGCGCATCCGGCAAGAAGGGCAAGTATGGAAAGCGGAAACAGGATTGCGCCGGAACGGAAGAAATTTGCCGCTTTCATTTATACACCCCGGAAATAGTATACGCCCGGACAATTTCCGCCGCAATCTCCCCGGGGCCTTTGTTTTCGGCGTTGATGATAATATCCGCGATTGCACGGTACGCTTCGGCCCGCCTGGTATGGAGCAGACGGTGGGCTTCTCCGGGGTTTGGGGTGTCAAGAAAAGGAGGCATGCCGCCTGTTTCGGCGGCCCCGCGTATCCGTTCCCAGGCGGTTTCAGCGGAAACGTCAAGATAAACTATCGTTACCGCGCCGCCGGAAAGCGGGCTTCCGGGATCCGGGTTTTTCCGTTTTGCAAGCAGGGCCAGGGCTTCGCCGTTGTCCGCAAGGCCTCCGCCCGCCGCAATGATCGCGTTTTCCGTTCCGCGTTCAAGAAGCGAAGCCAGGGCCTCGGCTTCGGCCTTTCTGAATATTCCGCTTCCTTCCAGAAAAAGGGCGCGCGGGCTTTTCCCGGTACGCGCTTCGATGGCTTCATCCAGATCGGCGAAACGCCCCCGGCCCGTTTCCGCCAGGGCGCGTCCGGCGCTGGTCTTTCCCGAATGTTTGGGTCCGGCAAGGAGAATGATCCCCATGGACCTAAGCCTACCGGATTATTTATGATTACGCTATGGCCGAGCCTTCGTTTGTGATTGTCCTTATGGGAGCCGCCGCCCTGCCGGTGTTCGCGATATACCTGTGGTTCCGTATAACCCGGTTTCCCGTTCCCCTGCCCTGGTTTCTCTGCTGCCTGCTGGGAGGGCTGGCTTCCGTTTTTATAGCCCTGATCCTGGGTCTCTTTGTTGAAGGGGTTTTGCCCGCGTCCGGCAAGGTCTTTTTTGTTGTTTTTCGTACGGCCCTGATCGAAGAACTGAGCCGCGTCGCCGTGCTGTTTCCCCTGTTTGCGGTTTTCCGCCGGCTTAAATGGAACGGCGGCGAATACTGCGCGGCGGGGCTGGTCGGCGGCCTCGGGTTTGCGCTGGCTGAAACCGCTTCCTACGGGGCGGCCGGCATTAACATCACCCTGCTCAGGGCGTTTACCGCCGCCCCCCTCCACGGCGCCTGCGGCGCCCGTATCGGTCTTTCCGCCGCCGCCTTCCGGGAAAATCCCCCCTCCGGCATCATGCGCTTCTTTTCCGCCGTGGTAATCCACATGCTGTACAACTTTATGATACTCCGTTCCGGCATCCCCTCCGTTCTGGCGGTTCTGGCGGTTTTTTCGTTTTTGATTTCATCGCTGATCTTCATACGGAAATCCAGGGAATATCCGGGTGAATAGCTTTTCCATACTATTCACCGTCTGATTTTTTATATACCTTTTCGGATTTGCCTGCCGGACGGCGGAAGCGCCTCTTTCTAATTCATTGTAATATAATGAATTAGATGCAATAAATTAGAAATATGGAATTTATCCGGAATTGGCACGGAATTTGCTAGTAAAGTGTCATGGAAAGGATTTTTACACGGGCAATATCTCTCTTTTCAATATCGGAAAGTTTGAGTGAATTTAAAACCGAAATTATCAGAAAATCCATCCATTTTCTTATCGCGCTCAGTCCTTCCATGGCCGCGCTTAACCGGCCGTTAACGGTGATTTTTCTTGCCGCGGGCACTTTGGGGTATGCCTGGATGGAATACCTCCGGCTCGCGGGGGTCAGGGTTCCCCTTGTTTCGTCTCTTACCGGCATGGCGTCCCGGTCCCGCGACAGGGGGCGTTTTGTGATGGGGCCGGTTACGCTGGGGCTTGGCGCCATGCTTGCCCTGCTCCTTTACCCTTCCCCCGCGGCGTCCATCGCCATTTACGCCCTTGCGTTCGGCGACGGCTTTGCAAGCCTTGCGGGAAAATTCTTCGGAAAGACACGGCCGGCTTTCCTCTGCGGCAAAAGCGTTGAAGGCTCCATGGCCTGCTTTACCGCCGTGTTTATCGCCGCGTACCGCGTTTCCCCGGACTACCGCACCGCCTTTACCGCCGCATTTACCGCGGCCGCCGTCGAGGCCCTTCCCCTCGATGATTACGACAATATCGCCATTCCGGTAACGGTGGGCCTCGCCGTTTGTCTTGTCATGCCTCTTTAACAAGGGAACAGGTTGTCCGGGAACCTTCGGTTTCCGGACTCTTTTAAAGCCGCGCTTTCGCGGGTTTTTACAGCCACAGGTAAACGCGGTGCAGCCTGTCGCAGATAATCCAGGTGCCAGCGGCAAGAATGACAAGACCCGCCATTCCCGGCCAGGTGTCGGCGCTTAGAAAGATCATTCTTCCCAGAAAAACAAAAAAAGAACCAACGCCGATAAAGATGAACTCTTTGGATCCCCGGGAATAGGCCGAGATCAGGAAACTCACTATGGTAGTAAGAAAAAGCCCCGATTCGATCATGCGGAACATGGCG
>JAITJV010000297.1 GCA_031278755.1 Treponema sp.
CAGCCGCCTCATACGATTTACTATCAGGGCCTGGCCCTCCGCGCCCTTGCCGATGAGGACGGGGCGCGGTCGCGCTTTAATAAACTGGTTGATTACGGCGAGCGTAATGTATACAAGAAGCAGGTAATGGATTATTTTGCGGTAAGTCTGCCCGATTTTTTGGTATTCGATGTTGACCTGGACGAAAAAAATAAAATCCATTGTTATTATATGACGGCTCTGGGCTACATGGGCCTGGGAGAAAGCGGAAAGGCTTTGGAGGCTTTTCACAATGTATTGCGCCTTGCGCCGAATCACTATGGCGCGCAAAGCCATCTTTGGGATTTACAATAAAGGGATCCCGGTACCCCTTAAAAGGCCGGATACGCAGACAGGCGTTTTGGGGATAGAACGAAGCTGTCCCTTTACCCTGGATCAGCCCCTTTTAATATTTTTCCTTAATCTCAACACGGGAGGCTTCGCCCGCCTTTTTCAGGGTTTGCGCGAAGCGGGCTATGTCGGCGGAATCGGGTATGCTTGCCAATATGCGGAGCCGGGTGTACCCTTTGTGCCCGCCTGTTCCTTCGTCAACATCCACCGACTGGGTCCGTACGCCGTAGCTTTTGCAGATGTCAAGAACCGCCGCCGTCGCCGGTACGGCGTTTTTGTAGTGAAGTTCCAGTATCTTGTTCCGCTCCGAGGGGAAGAATCTTTTTTCGACAAAGTCAAGGACAAAGAGGGTGACAAGGCTGATGAGTTCCGCGGCGGCGGCGGCGGCGAACATGCCCGCCCCTATGGCGAGGCCGACCGCCGCTATGAACCAAAGGGAAGCCGCGGTGGTCAAGCCCCGTATGTTGTTTCCCAGCCTGATTATGGCCCCCGCGCCGAGAAACCCTATGCCCGAAACAACCTGGGCGGCAATTCTTCCGGGATCGCCGTTTTTCACCGGGGCAAATTCCTGGGGCAGCCATATTGAAAGGAGCATGAGCAGCGTGGCCCCCGTCGATATGAGTATGTGCGTGCGCAGCCCCGCAACCTGGCGCCTGCTTGAACGCTCAAAACCTATGACGGCGCCTGCGGCAAAGCCGAGGAGGAGGCGTACAATCATGTCCATTTCGGTGAGGGCCGTGTTTTCCATTGTCAAAACTCCTGTACAAACAACCGGACAAAGGCGGTTTTCTCCAGCGGGTAAGAAAACGGCGCCTCAAACCGCCTCTAAAAACTTCGGTTTTTAGAGGTTCTTTACTATATTTTCAGCAGTTTTTTCAAAGTTGACAAGATCTTCGCGGGCGTATTCGACAAACGCATTTTCGGGTTTTCCCGCAACCATTTCCATCTCTTCCCTGCTGCGGAATGTAATAAGCCGGTACGGATCGGTAAAATCCTTTGCCCGTGTTTCATATACCTGGTTCGCCAGGGATCTTTTTATTTTTACGGCGGTTTCAATTTCCCGTATAAGGGTTGATCTGTCGGGCGTTTTCTTTTCCGCGCCTGAATACCAGAGGACGGACCAGGCGTGCGCCGCCTTGTCCGCCGCGTAAAGCGTACGCCAGGCGTCGTACACGGCGTGTACTGCGTCCCAGTCCGCCGTTTTGCCTTCGCGTATATCCCTGCGCAGGATGTCAACGCGGAACGCGGGGACTATCTGCCCTCCCATATTCTCCCACTGCGTAACGCGCCCTTTTCCGGGGCTGCGGGCGGAAATTTTTTCAAGAAGGCCGGCGAGGCCGTCAAAATCAAGATCGGCGTGTGAACCTGAAAAGGCAAGAATGGTTTTTACCGCATAATAGCGGAGCATCTCGTTATAGGCGGCGAGGGCTTCACAGGGTTTTAGGATCACCGTTCCGCGGTCGTTCCGTTCAAGGCCGGGCGCGGGAATTTCCCTGGGCCGGGAAGAGGGAGGGGCGTCCGCCGTGTACCCGCCGTCCGCCAGCCACCCCCGTATTTGCCCGGCCGCCGAAATGATCTCCTCCGCGGTGTCGGGGGCGAGGTAATCCATTTCAATATGCTGCGCCTTGTTTTTTCTCCTGTCCCTGTCCATCGACTTGCGTGAATTGCGCTCAAGGGCGTAGAGGTTGTACATCCAGTAATAGGCGGGCATTACTTCAAGCCTGTCGACTTTGACGTTGTTGCTCACCATGGAGAAGGGGAGGGTGATGTTAAGCTCGCAGGGGTAGTCCCCTTTCGTTACAAGGACAAAGCTTGCAAAGCGGCTTGAATGTTTTACCGTTACCGAAAGCCCCGGCCAAAAGCCCCGGCCCGCCCGTATCTCGCCGTCATTGGCCCGGCTGTTGTGGTTCGATCCGAGCGTCGCGGCGGCGGCTATGTTGCTCATCCCCTGGACAAGGCAGGCTATGAGGAATGAATTGTTGTGGTGCTGTTCGTGTATGGGGAAGATAAGGTTGTTGAGTATTTCGCAGCATGAAACGGTTGAATTATCCCCCAGCACCGAATGAATGAGCCGCGCGCCGTATTTCAGGTTGCTGTTTCTTCCAATAACAAAGCGTACGGCTTTTGATCCGTAAAAAACATGACAGCCGTACCCCGCAATGCCGTTTACCATTTCAACGCCTTCCCCTATCTGGCTCGGCTCGTCTTCCGATGAAAGTATCGTTATGTTTTTTAGCTTGTGCGCCCCCTTGATGTACGCGTATTCCCCGACCGCCGCGTCTTTTATTACGGCGCAGCTTTTTATCACCGAACCTTTTCCTATGGTTCCGTATGCGCCGCGCGCGCCTCCCCAGGTTTTCTGCGTTATTTCTTTTAATTTTTCGGCAAGTTCCGGATCGTCCCTGAAACCCGCCCAAAGGTACGCGTCGGCGGGCGTCATCGTCTGGAAGGGAAGGATGGACCTCCCCCCCGCTTCGTTCATCACGTCTATCCAGATCCTCACGTCTTCGCTTTCACCGTCCTTGATCACGCCGTTTCCGAATTTCGCGTGGTTTGTCGCCTGCATTTCGTCTATGCGGGACAGTATGCAGGAATCCCCGATGATATAATGGGAAATATACGAACAGTCCTGGACCGCGGCGTCTCCGCCTATGTCGCATGAAATAATCGTACTGTTCCGTATGCCCGCCGGAACGCAGAAATCGTGGTGCCGGAGGAGCACGTTGCGGAGGGGACCCGTGCGTACAAGTCCGTAGAAATTCGAATTCCGTATGAGACGGGGATCAAAAGGATCGGACACAAGAAAGAAATTCCAGTCCGCGCAGTAATTGCCGTTTTTTATCAGTATTTCTTTTTCGTCCGCGTCAAGGGCCCGCCATAAAGGAGGGTTCGGTCCGTGCTGTTCGTTTCTCCTCCAGTATTCGTCTTTCCCCCGGGGAATAAATTCACAACTGATAAAATCAAAACCGTAACGGCCGTTTTTTATTATCTGCATTTTTTATCCGGCGTTATGATTTGCCGCGGGGCGCTTCGAGGATGCGCCTGAAGGCGGAGCCGCTTTTTTTAAGTTCCCGTGAGCCGCGGGTAATCTTGCAGAGCGAAAGCCCCAGATTTTTTGCAATCTCGCGCTGGGGAATTTTTTTATCAAGGGCTTTTACCAGCGCCCATCTGGCGGCTATATCCGCCGTTTCCGCCGGCGTAAGGAGGCAGCGCAGGAACGATTCAATAAGGGCGCCGTCATGGGTTTTTGCCAGAGTATCGGCCAGTTCTGAAAGGTTCTCGTTTACCCTCGGATCGTCAATCGTCATGACGCCCTCCAGTATAACAGCAGTTCCCTTCTGTTATAAGTACCTGTAAAGGGCCCCCCGGTTTATAAGCCCGAGCAGTTCACCGGGGCCGTCTATGACGAGCGCCGCCCCCGCTTCTTCCAGCGCTTTCCGGGGACGGTAGCCCCAGCTTACGCCAAGGGGAAAGCAGCCCGCATTACGGGCCGTTTTAACATCAATTTCGGAATCCCCCGCAAAAACGGCGTCTCCGGGGGCAAGGTCAAGTTCGGCAAGTATTTCCCATACCGCCTGGGGGTCCGGCTTGAGCGGGATTCCGGGAAGGGCGCCCCGTATGACGGCGAATGCGCCGGGGCCAAAAAGGCCGTTGACGACGGCGCGGGCCGTTTCGTCGCTCTTGTTGGAAAGGACCGCGGTTTTTATCTTTTTTGAAGCAAGGGCGCCGAGCATCCCTTCTATGCCGGGGTAGGCCCTGGTCCGCACGAGGGGGTTTTCGTTGTATATACGTCCGGCTTCGGCGGCTATGTGCGCGGTTGTTTCTTCATCCCGCCCGGATTCGGGCAGGGTGAGCCATGCAAGTTTTTTGACGCCCCATCCGACCATTCCGGGGTATTCGCTTTCATTAACAGGGCTGAATCCGGCGGCGGAAAGCGCCCTGTTCATGGCGCAGGCAATATCGGAAACGGTATCTGCCAGCGTGCCGTCAAGATCGAAAATAACGCAGCGGTATTTCATCTTTACATTATCATGAGGGGAGGATAAAATGTCAAAAGAGCCGAGAGAGGGTGCTGTGGAAAAACGGAAAATAGAACCGCTTGACGCGGAGGTTTCCCTTTTGGGTTTTGGTCTTATGCGCCTCCCGGTCAAGGGAGAAGACAAGTCGCGGATCGATTATCCCGCCGCGGAACGCATGGTTGACATGGCGTACAGGGCGGGGGTGAATTATTACGATACGGCCTATCCCTATCATGAGGGAAAAAGCGAAGTCTTTGTCGGCGATGTTTTTTCAAAATATAAAAGAGAAAGTTTCTATCTTGCAAGCAAGATGCCCACCTGGGAAGTTGTCAACTCGGAAGCCGGCGTAAAACGTATTTTTGACGAACAGCTGGCGAAATGCGGGGTTTCGTATTTCGATTTTTACCTTGCCCACAGTTTTGATCCCGAACATCTTGAAAGGTTCCGCCGCTTCAACATGTACGATTTCCTCAGGAAGAAAAAAGAAGAAGGCCTCATACGCCGCCTTGGTTTTTCGTTCCACTCAAATCCTGAACTGCTTGCCGAAGTTGTTGAAAATTATGAATGGGATTTCGCCCAGATACAGCTTAATTATATCGACTGGGATCTTCTCAACGCAAAGCGTTTTTACGAATACCTCACTTCCCGTAAACTCCCCGTGATAGTCATGGAACCGGTGCGGGGCGGCGCCCTTGCGTCGCTCAATGACAGGGCGGGGAAAATTTTGAAGAAGGCCGCCCCGGATTCAAGCCTTGCGTCCTGGGCCATACGCTTTGCCGCTTCCCTTCCCAACGTCATGACGGTCCTTTCGGGAATGAGCAGCGCGGAACAGGTGGAAGACAACCTTAAAACAATGACGGCTTTCAAACCGCTTTCGGAAGGAGAAAGGGCGCTGCTCGGGGAAGCCGCCGCCGCCTACAACGCCGCGGGGACCGTTCCCTGTACGGGGTGCCGCTACTGCATGGACTGTCCCGCGGGCGTGGATATTCCCGCGGTATTCAGGCAATACAACTACTATCACCTTTCGGGGAAAAAGGACGATTTTATCAACACCTACCGGTATCTCCGTGAAAGGGAAAAGGCCCATAACTGTACATCCTGCGGCCGCTGCGTCAGGCTCTGCCCGCAGGGCATAGCCGTTCCCGAATTCATGAAGGAAATAACGGCCTTTGCCGCGGGGTGAACTATACCGGCGGGCGGACATGCGGCGTACAGGGCAGGTAAAAACGTTTTGAATTGTAACCTTGCGGGCGGCTTCTTCATCCGGGCAAGACAGCCCTTGTCAGGGGGCCTGAAGTGTACTGCTTTGAGGAAGCCGATAACGGGCAGGGTCTCGCGTCCCTCTATCTGGAAAGTTCCGCGGAACTGCAGGAAGAATGGCGGGACGATGTACTGGGCGGCACCATGCTGATCCGCTGCCGGGGAAAAAACTTGCGGCGGGAGGAGAGGCCCCGTCATTTACGGAGAAAAAGCCCCGCCTTGAAGACGTTGAATTGACCGCCGTTCCCTACGGTTCGTGGTGCAACAAGAAGCCCGGCGAAATGATTGTCTGGGTTCATTCGCTTCCGGGATGAGTCCCGGGGGCCGGTGAAGCCCGTATGAGCATCACGTCCCCGAAATCCAGAAAAACTCCTTCAGTAAAAAATTGATAACCGAGCCACCTCCAATCAAGGCTCCGTATTTCAACTTGATGGAACAGATCGATGTAC
>JAITJV010000299.1 GCA_031278755.1 Treponema sp.
TGTGGTTAACAATTACGGGCTGGAAGGAAAACACTACACCAAACAGGGCGGCAAGATTGTTCCCACCGCCGAGGGCGGGGACAACCTTAAATGGGCGGTATACTACCGGAACATGTTCCTTCCCGAAGACTGGTACGGCGTGTACGGCGTGGAAGCTAAATGGGCGGAATACCTGTACCCCAGTGAACGCCATTCCGTAGGCTACAAGGATTTCAATCCGGTTGAATTCATGGCGCAGACCGCCGATAACGTGGCCCTGCAGAATGAACTCTACGAAACCATCATCGACCAGTATTTCATCAAGGCCGTTACCGGCGAGGTTCCCCTTACGCGGGATTCTTTTAACGCCATGATTCGGCAGTGGCGCGGCGCCGGCGGACAGCTGCTTGAAGATACTTACACCAAACAATGGACCGATATGGGATCCCCCGATTTCTCCAATCTCTATGTTTCATTCCTTCCCGCGAACCATCCTGAGTATACCGGGAAGTATCTCTGGGACGGGCATGAATAGAAAGCGGGTTCAGCCGGCGGCGCTTGTATTTTCAACGGCGCCCTTCATTCCCCGAATACGGCCGCGGTAAAGGTGCGGAGTTCCGCATCGGGGGCGCCGCAGGAACCGGCGGGGAGTCCCGCCTTGACGCAGATGTAGTCAAGGTACTCGTCAAGGCTCCAGCCCTGTTCGACGGGAACTTGCGGCAGGAGCACCCCCGAACGGCATCCCCGCGTAAGGTAAAGGCCGTGGACTCCCACTTTAACCTGGCGGGGATCGGGGCAGGGGCTCATGGGTGAAAGCGCGGAAATTTCTATGCTGCACTGTTCCAGTTCTCCGGGTCCGAGGGGGGGAAAGCGGGGATCGCCGAAGGCCGCTTCGAGGGCCATGGCGCGAACCGTTTCCCTGAGGGGAAGGCTCGCGCTCATCCTCCCTATGCAGCCGCGGAGGTTTTTCCCCTTGTGGAGGGTAACAAACGCCCCGCAGGGTTTGTCAAGGGCGGAACCTGCGCCCGCGCTTGCGCCGCTGTATACGGGTTTTCTGTTTTCAAGTTTTGCGGCTATTGTTTCCCGCGCTTCCGCAAGGAGGAGCGTCCGTTCTTCATCGTTTATGGTAAAATCCATGTGTTCATTATAATACCTATGGGCCGCGAACGCTATCCGGTTATGCCGGGTTGTGTTTGACAGGATTTCCCTTTAAGGGTACAATTCGTTTCTCCATGAGGCGTCCGGTTTCCCCCTCTGTTTTCCGCGCGGCGTTAAAATATTCGGTTCCCGTTCTTCTTGGGTATACCACCATAGGAACCGCTTTCGGCCTTCTCCTTGTTGACGCAGGTTACCCCTGGTGGCTCGCGCCCGTGATGAGTACAGTCATGTACGCGGGGGCGGGGCAGTACATCGCCGTCGGCCTCTTTGCCGCGGGAGCCTCCCTGTGGGAAGCCGCGCTGGTGCAGCTTGTGGTGAACGCGCGGCATATTGCCTACGGCCTTTCCATGCTGAAGCGTTTCCGGAAAGCGGGGCCGTTCCGCTTTTACCTTGTCTACGCCCTTACCGATGAAACATTCGCCCTGCTTTCGTCCATGCCTCCGCCTGAACGCGGGGCGGAAGACGAGGGCGGCCGTTCCCGTTTTATGTTTTACGCGGCCCTCCTCAATCAGTTGTACTGGGTTTCCGGTTCCGTTGCAGGCGCGCTGGCGGGTTCCCTTATTCCCTTTGACGCTTCGGGCGTAGGTTTTGCCCTGACCGCCCTCTTTGTGGTTCTCATGGTTGATCAGGTTTTTCCCGCCGTCCGCAATGTCCGGGACGGTCCAACGCGGAAGGGGACGCGCACGCCTTCCCATGTCTTTATCGTTTCCGCCCTTGCGGCCGTTCTGGCTTTCTTTATTCTTCCCGATCGCGCCGCGCTGCTTGCCGCCATGGCCGTTTCGCTTCTTGTATCCGGGATCATTGAAAAATCGAAAAAGAAAGAGAGGGGTGAATGTTAAGGGCGGGACAGGCGGCGGGCCTTACCTTCGTCATGGGGCTGGTGATCCTCTTTTGCCGGGTTTTCCCCTTCCTGTTTTTCCGTAACACGCAGGATCGCGGCGCGCGCCGGGACGCTTTTCTTTCATTTGTGGAACATACCGCGCCCCAGGCCGCCATGACCGTGCTGGCTTTTAACGCCGTTGCGGGCTTTTTCAGGTCCGGCGTGGAAACGGGCTTCCCGGCTCTGGCGGCGGCCCTGTTTACCGCCCTTATCCACCTCCGGAAACGGAATTTCCTTCTTTCAATCTGCGGGGGAACCGCCCTGTATATCATTCTTCAGCGCATTGTTCAATCCGGCTGAGGTTCTCTCACGTTGACATTACAGGCCCTTTATGGGAAAATCGGTTTACATGAAAATTGAAGATCTCAGGGAGACTGCGGCGCTGGCCCGCCTTAATATGGATGAAAAAGAACTCGCCGCCGCTTTTCCCGCATTTGAGCAGATGCTTGAGTATTTTGCCGCCATGCAGGCGGCCGACAGGGACGGAGCCGGCGCGGCGGGTTCCGGCGTTTCCGGCGGGGGCGGGGCGCTTTCAGGCCTTTCCGCGGTATCCAAAACCGTCGCTTCCGCTTATTTCCGGCCCGATGACGCCGCCGGCCCCGCGGGTGATTCAGATCTGAATGAACGCCTGCTTGATAACGCCGGCGGGCGGGACGGCCGTTTTCTGGTGATTCCCAACGTTCTTTGATTCGTTGCGAAGGGTCCGTACCCGGGAACTTTTTTCGCGGGGGCGTGGGCGTGGACCCTGAGTTACATACCTTACAGGAACGGCATACCCCGCGCACGGCGGGGTTGTTGATCCGTGTTGAGGGTTTCACCCCGCGGCTCTGCCGCGGCTATAAAAGTATGAAACCCGAATACAAATACCTTATGAGAACAACATACCGCGTGGTTCCGCCGCGCGGTATGTTGATTGTCTGCGGAGTGTGTGCATGAGATTGCCCGACGGGTTTTTATCATATTGTAATGAATGGGAAGAAAGGATAGGCGCCTTTATCGAATTTGCCCCTGACGGCCCCAAAACGGACGAGGGGGACGGCGGCGCGGGAAGCGCGGCTTCCACCTCGGAAAGCGCGGCAGCGGTGGCAGGGTTTCCCTTTGCCGTCAAAGACAACATCGCGGTAAAGGGTTTTTCCCTCACCTGCGGATCAAAACTCCTTGCGAATTTCCGCTCCCCCTACACGGCGACTGCTGTGGGCAAACTCCAGACAGCCGGGGCTTCCGTCATAGGAAAAACCAACCTCGACGAATTCGGCATGGGGTCTTCCACGGACAATTCCGCGCTGAAAAAAACAAACAACCCCTGGGATACAAGCCGCGTTCCCGGCGGTTCCTCAGGCGGATCGGCCGCCGCCGTCGCGGCGGGGATAGTTCCCTTCGCGTTGGGGACCGACACCGGCGGCTCCATACGGGAACCGGCGGCCTTCTGCGGGGTAGTGGGGCTTAAGCCCACATACGGGGCGGTTTCGCGTTTCGGCCTTGTCGCCTATGCGTCAAGCCTTGAATGCGCCGGCGTGATCGCCGATACGGTGTCCCGCTGCAGGGCGGTTTTTTCGATAATACGGGGAAGGGACCCCATGGATGAAACTACTCAGGATCCTCCCCCAAACGCTCCGCCGCTTTACGGAAGCAAACCTGGGTCAAAGTGCGTGATAGGGGTTCTTTCACCGGAGGCCATCGCGCGGGCGGCGGCTTCCACCGTCGAAAGCGAAAGACTTGACGCCGCGGTCCAGGCCGCCGTGCTTGAAGACGAAGTGCGCCGCGCCTTTGACGCCTCAAGGGAGCGTCTCGCCGGCCTTGGATACAAACTTGTTGATGTTGAAGTTCCCGCCCTGAAATACGGCGTTCCCGCATACTACACCATTGCCACCGCGGAGGCGAGCGCCAATCTGGCCCGCTTTGACAGCGTGCGCTACGGCGTGCGCCCCGGATTTGCTGAAAACGCCGACGATCTTGTAGACAGGGCGCGGGACGCCGGATTCGGCCCCGAGGTAAAACTCCGCATACTCCTTGGCACCTTTGTTCTCCGTTCCGGTTTTCAGGATCGCTACTACCTCAGGGCGCAGCGGATCAGGGCGGGTATAAAAAAAAGTTTCGAGTCTCTTTTGGGCGGGGACGGTTACGGGGACGGCGCCGGTACGGAATGCAACGCGAAGTGCGGCGCCGTTCTTCTTCCCGTATTTCCCACGAGGGCCTTCGGCAGGGGGCCGAGCGCCCTTTCGGCCTTTGCGCAGAAGGCGGCCGATCTGTACACCTGCTGCGCCAACCTTGCAGGGCTTCCCGCCCTGTCCTTTCCCGTTTCCGTGGAAGGAGGCCTTCCCGTCGGCGTTCAGCTTTTGGGCGGGGCCTTTGCCGAAGGAACCCTTCTTGATATAGCGGAAGAATATGAAAGCCGCTATCCCTTCCCCCATCCTCCCGGATACAGGGCTTTCTGGAGCTGATATGGATGAAGTTAAAAGCAAAAGCGCGTACCGGTCGTGTATCGGGCTTGAGGTTCACATACACCTCCTCACCAAAACCAAAGTGTTCTGCGGATGCCGTTCCGCATTCGGCGACGATCCCAACACAAATGTCTGCCCCGTATGCCTTGGATACCCGGGCGTACTTCCCAGCCTCAACATAGAATCCATGCGCATGGGTTGTATGGTGGCGAAGGCGCTGAACTGCCGCATTCCCGAAAAAACATGGTTCGAGCGGAAACAGTACTTCTACCCCGATATGACAAAGAATTACCAGATTTCCCAGTTTGCTTCCCCCCTTGGCCAGGAAGGGTATGTTGACATGGAAGGCCGCGGAGCCGCCGGGCCTGTCAGGAAGCGGGTGCGGATCAGGGAATGCCACCTTGAAGAAGACGCGGGGAAGATGATACACACGGGAACAGTTTCGCTTTTGGACTACAACCGCGCGGGCGTGTCCCTCCTTGAAATTGTTACCGACCCCGACATGGAAACAGGGGAAGAAGCCGAACTCTTTATACAGCAGCTGCGGCGCACCGTCCGCTACCTCGGCGTCTGCGACGGCAACATGGAAGAAGGGAGCCTCAGGGCCGACGCCAACGTATCAATTAACCTTCCGGGAAAAGGGCTGGGCAGAAAGGTTGAGATCAAGAACCTCAATTCGTCGCGCTTTGTGCGGCTCGCCCTTAACTACGAAATTGAAAGGCAGACGGCGCTTCTTGAAAACGGAAAAACGGTGGTTCAGGAAACGCGCCTGTGGAACGAAAACCGCGATCAGACGGAGCCTATGCGCACCAAAGAAAACGCGCAGGATT
>JAITJV010000313.1 GCA_031278755.1 Treponema sp.
GAAAAAAATGGCAAGGGCAATCGTCAGGTACAAGGGGCCTGTTTATGTCCGGATAAACCGGAACGATCTGCCTGTATTTACAGAATCAGGCGGTGAGTACGAAATAGGCAGAATGTACCCTGTATTCGGACAGGAAGGGCGCAGCGATGTTGTCATCTTTGCTTCAGGCGTGATGGTGGGCAATGCGGTTGAAGCGGCCGAACGGCTTTCGGCCGAAGGCGTTCCGGTGCAGGTAATTAACGTAAGCACCCTTAAACCCCTGGCCGCGGGAGAAATCCTTAAATACGCCGCGGGGGCGCGTCTCGCCGTTTCGGCGGAAGAATCGGTTAAAACAGGCGGCCTCGGGCAGGCCCTTGCTTCCGTACTGCTTGAATCGCCCAATCCGCCTTTATTCCGCCAGCTTGCCATAGAGGATGCTTTCGGCGCTTCGGCCCATACATACGAAGAGCTTTTGGACAGATACGGACTCAGTGCGGATCATGTATACATGGCGGTGAAAAAGGCGCTGTCGTAACAGGAGGAAAAATGATAGTAGGGTTTATAGGGCTGGGAATCATGGGCCGGCCCATGGCGAAGAATTTGATCGGCGCGGGCTATAAACTTGTGGTCTACGATAAATTTGCGAAATTTGACGATCTTGTCGCCCTGGGCGCAGAGGACGCTTCTTCCAACAGGGATGTTGCGCTGCGGAGCGATCTGGTGATCACCATGCTGCCCAATTCTCCCCATGTAAAAGAAGCGATCCTGGGAACAGGCGGCGTCATTGAAGGGATCAAGTCCGGGGCCATTGTGGTTGATATGAGTTCAATCGCCCCTGAAGTTTCGCAGGAAGTGGCGATCGCCCTTAAAGCCAAAGGCGTTTCTTTTCTGGATGCGCCTGTTTCGGGCGGAGAACCCAAAGCCATAGACGGCACGCTTGCGATCATGGCCGGCGGTGATAAAAAAACGTTCGATACGGTAAAACCTGTGCTGGAAAAAATGGGATCATCGGTAACGCTGGTCGGCGATACGGGCAGCGGCAATGTTGCAAAACTTGCCAATCAGATCATCGTGGCCCTCAACATCGCCGCGGTTTCCGAAGCCTTTGTGCTGGCGGTAAAAGCAGGAGTCGATCCCGTTAAGGTGTTTGACGCGATCAAGGGCGGCCTTGCCGGTTCCACGGTAATGAACGCAAAGGTTCCCATGATCCTTGACGGCAATTTCAAGCCCGGCTTCCGCATCGAACTTCACATAAAGGATCTGCAGAACGCCCTGGACACCGCCCACAGCCTTGGCGTCCCGGTTCCCCTGACCGCTTCGGTAATGGAAATTCTCCAGGCCCTTAAATCCGGCGGCATGGCCGCAAACGATCACAGCGCGATTGTGCGGTATTATGAAAAACTGACCAAAACCGAAGTGAGAAAATAATGGCGCGTCTTGAAGGCAAGGCCGCCCTTGTCTCGGGCGCGGGGCAGGGCCTGGGCGCCGCAATAGCGGCGCTCTTTGCCGGTGAAGGGGCCGTGGTGTTTATAGGCGATCTCAATGCCGGAACGGGCAGCAGTACCGCCGCCGCAATCAACGCAAAAGGCGGCCGGGCTTTTTTTCTTATGCTGGACGTAACCGATGAAGAAAGCTGGAAGGCCGCCGTCGCCCGGGCTGAAAAGGAAGCGGGCCGCCTTGATATACTTGTCAACAACGCGGGGATAAACATCCGCGAACCTATAGAAACGATGAAAGCCGAAAATTTTGACGCCATGCTTGCCGTCAACGTGAAAGGCCCCTTTCTGGGCATCAAGCACGCCATACCGGTTTTCCGCCGCTGCGGGGGCGGGGTGATCATCAATATGTCTTCCGTCTGCGGCCTTGTCGGCCACCGCTACACCACGGAAGCCTATACGGTAACAAAAGGGGCGCTGACCCTTCTTACCAAAACAGTGGCGGTACGGCACGCCAAAGACAACATACGCTGTAACAGCCTCCACCCCAGCACGGTGGATACTCCTCTTGTGCGGGAACTCTTCAGGGATCCGGCGCGTAGAACGGAGCGGCTCGGCGAAGTGCCCCTCGGCAGGCTTGCTTCGGCTGAGGATGTAGCCAACGCCGCCCTTTTCCTCGCCTCGGATGAAGCGGCCTTTATCAACGGGGCGGCTCTTCCGGTGGACGGGGGAACCACGGCGGATTAGTTCCGGCCGGTAAAAATACCCAAAAATTTATACCGCCATACGCCGGCCTTTCTTTGGAAGGGAAAAGCCCGCAACGCGGTCCATGGATGCAAAGGATGGAACGGTTTAAGGCTTTTTCCCCGTCCTGTACATGGTTTCGACAAATTTCACCGTTTCCCTTCCGTCTTCGCCGGTAACTGCGGGGGCGCCGCCGTTTCTTACCGCCAGGCAGAAGTCGTCAATTTGACAGGTAAAAAAGTAGACCGTCGGATTGATGGTTTTGAAAAAAACTTCATCTTCGGCCCGGTATGTTTCCAAAAATTTTTCTTCACCGGGTATAGTCCACAGATCGTTGAGGGGCGGTTCGGTGATCGTGTTTATGCCGGCAATGAACATCGCCCCGCCGTCTGTCTGAACGCCCGCCGAGGCGCCGTTTGCGCCGTGAACGTGGACCTTTGCGTAGATGCCCGGCTTTTGAGAATTGCTTACCAGCACCGATCCCATGCCGCCGTTTCTGAAACGCACGGCCGCCGCCGCGCTGTCTTCAACTTCACTCTAGGGATGATTGATGTTGCCCCACCAGCCCCTGATTTCTTCGACGGGCCCCATGAACCAGTTCATCAGATCGATCTGGTGCGGCGCCTGGTTGATAAGTATGCCGCCTCCTTCGGCGTCCCACTTTCCGCGCCAGGGATCGCTTTTGTAGTACGCTTCATCCCGCCATCCCAGGATGGTAAGCTGGAGGAGGGCCGGCTTCCCTATCTTTCCTTCGTCTATGGCCTTCCGTATCCTTTGGCATGCGGGAAACCACCTGCGCTGGCTTATCACGGAAAGGAGCTTCCCCGCCTTTTTTGCCGCGGCGATCATATCGTCGCATTGGGCCGTCGTTACAGCCATGGGTTTTTCCACGATAACATGGCAGCCCGACTCAAGCGCTTCGATCGGTCCATCGCGGTGCTGCGGATGGGGTGTTGCGACGATCACCGCTTCGGCGCCGTCCGCCTTTACCATATCAGCCGCGGTTTCTCTGGAACCTATATTCCAGCCGGCGGCAAAGCGATCCCGCCGTTCTTTATTTCTG
>JAITJV010000317.1 GCA_031278755.1 Treponema sp.
GCAGTTTCCGCACGTCCTCAAGAACTTCGGCAAGCCGCCTTATATGATGGCCTTCAATCGGGCCTACATATTCAAAGCCGAGATCGACAAAAAAATTGTCGGTGTAAAAAACAGCCTTGACCGCCCTTTTCAGCCTGAGTATGACTTCAAAAAGAATTTCCCCGCACAGGGGGATGCGTTTGACAAGAGAATCGAAGGTGCGGCGGAAAAGCTGGTACTTTTCCTTCATGGAAAGGCGGCTTAAGTATTTTGAAAGCCCGCCGACATTGGGGCTTATGGACATCTTGTTGTCGTTAAGCACCACCACAAGGGGAAGCCCCAGCTGGCCTGCATGGGAAAGGGCTTCGTACGCAAGGCCGCCCGTCAAAGCCCCGTCGCCTATTACAGCGACCGCCCTGGCGTTTCCGCCCCGCATCCGCTCCCCGGCAAGGAGGCCCAGGGCGGCGGAAATTGAAGTTGACGCGTGGCCCGTATTGAAGGCGTCGTAGGGGCTTTCAACCCGTTTGGGGAAACCCGAAATCCCCCCCATCCGCCTCAGGGTGCCAAAACGGCCGAAACGGCCGGTGAGGAGTTTATGGGCGTAACACTGATGGCCGACATCCCAGACTATCTTGTCTCCGGGGGAATTAAAGACCCGGTGCAGGGCGATGGTAAGTTCCACCACCCCCAGATTGGAAGCCAGATGCCCGCCGTTGCTGCTTACGGTGCGAATTATCTCTTCCCGTATTTCATCCGCAAGCAGGCTCAATTCACTAAAATCAAGCCTTGCAAGATCCCCGGGATCATGTATGGAAGACAGAAAAAATGGAGGCTTCATGCTTGAGGAACCACCGGCGCCTTATTTGTTCTTATGTCTGTTTTTCCGCAGCTTCTTTTTGCGTTTATGGGTCGCAATCTTTCTCAGTTTGCGTTTTCTTCCGCAGGGCACTCTGGCGTCTCCTTGTTCAAAATTTTCATAAGTATGGAACAGACGGAATAAAAGATCAAGTGCCCAGGGTTTCCCCGGCGGCCTGGAAAACCCTGTTCATAAACCGGCAAACCCGCCGCAAGCCCCTCCCCGCTTTAGCCCAGGCGCTTCTCCAGTTCCCTGCCTACAAGCTCCGCGGCCCCGTAATCCGGCGCGTCTGAGCCGCCGGCGTCTATCCATGTTGCTCCGGGGATCGTGGCAAAACAGGCGATCTGCCGTTTGGCGTAACGCCGGCTGTTCCTGGCGACAAGCTCTTCGACGGCGGCAAAATTCTCCGACAGCGTAAAACGGCCCTCCCCGTCTTCAACAAAAAATTCCCTGTAGCCTATGGCCCGCAGCCCCGGATCGCCCGGCCCGTAGCCTGAATCCCGTAGCCTCCGCACTTCTTCAAAAAGGCCGCCGCGGAACATGGCGGCGCAGCGCTCGTTGATACGGCGGTAAAGTTCTTCCCGCGGGCGCCGCAAGCCCAGAATGATGAAGCTGAAGGGGCCGTCATCCCCGGAGGAATTCCTGCCGTAGGAACTCAGGGGGCGGCCGGACTGCCTTAAAACCTCAAGGGCCCTTGTCAGCCGGTACCCGTCGTTAACATGGATGCGGCCGGCGCTTACCGGATCGCCCGCGGCAAGCTCCGCGAACAGGGCCGCCGCGCCCCGGCTCTTGAGGTCTTCCTTTATCCGCGACCGGATTCCGGCGTCCGAGGGAGGGGATTCGGGAAGCCCCAGGATGAAATTCCTCAGATAAAAACCGGCGCCGCCGGACAGTACAGGCAGCCTTCCCCTGCTCTGGACGCCGGCGCAGGCGGCGGCGGCGAGGCGGACAAAATCCCCCGCGTTGAACTGCTCGTCAGGATCACGGATGTCAATAAGGTGATGGGGAAGTTTTTCCCTTTCCGCGGGGGACGGCTTGGCGGTTCCTATGTCCATGCCCCGGTAAACCTGCATGGAATCGGCGGATACGATTTCGGCCTCCGGGCCGCGGCCCTTTCCAAAAAGTTCCGAAAGTATTTCCGTCTTGCCCGAAGCGGTAGGCCCAAAAAGAACGAGAACCGGTATTTTCCCGTCCGGATTTTGAATCATGGCTCCAGGCGGAATTCAACGTCCTTCTGAAAAACCTGGCGGGCCGCCAGGGACACTACCTTTCCGTCGTTCTCGTCAATTTCCGGGTCCCTCAGCATGGAAAGCTGATAAGATCTCCGTAAGGCCGCGGCGGTTATTTCGTACATATTGTTATCGTATTCAATTAGTTCTTCCAGAGGAAATATCATGCGGAGATTATATAAAATTTTCGCCGGCGTGTAAAGGTCAACTGAAAGAACCGCGGGGCGTTGTACCGGCGGCGGCGCGGCAACCTGACAAAATCCGCTTTATCAATTATTATGACAGGATAGAGTTGTTCAGAAACTTTCTGAACAACTTCCGCTAAAAAACGGCAAAAAACACGGGTTTTATCGAGAAATCCGCGTTTTTTGGGAAACCTGTTCAATACCGGAGGTTTTAATGAAGCATTTTTCCCCGCCCAAGGCGGGACAATGGGTTACACCGGGGATGGCCGGCGTCGCCGTTCTTGTCATTGCCGTAATAATCCTGCTTGTAACCAGCGTTTTTATCGTAAACCAGTCCGAAGAAGCGGTAATAACGCGGTTCGGAAAATTCATCGCCATAAAGGAGCCGGGCCTTCAGTTCAAGCTGCCCTTCGGTATAGACAAGCACTACAAAGTTAACATAAAGAACGTGCAGACCGAACAATTCGGCTTCCGCACCCTCCGCAGCGGCATTTCTTCAACCTATGCGGGGGAAATAAGCGAAGCCACCATGCTGACAGGCGATCTTAATATTATTGATGTTGAGTGGATCATCCAGTACCGCATCGTGGATCCCCGGGCGTGGGTTTTTAATGTGAACGAAAGAACCCCCACCATACGGGACGTGTCCCGTTCGGTGATCAACATGCTGGTCGGCGACAGGGCGATCATGGATATAATGGGGGCGGAACGGAGCGCTATTGAAGCGGCCGGCGCGGAACTCATGAACGAAACATTCCGCAGTTACAGGCTTGGAATAGACGTGATCGCCGTCAAGCTGCAGAACATTGACCCGCCTTCGGGCGTTCAGGAAGCCTTTGACGACGTCAACAAGGCCGAACAGGACATGAACAGGCTTATCAACGAAGGCCAGCAGGCGTACAACGCCGAAATTCCCCGCGCACGGGGCGACAGGGAGCGCATCATACAGGAAGCGCAGGGCTATGCCACGGAACGGGTAAACAGGGCCCGCGGTGATGTGGCCCGCTTTATTTCCGTTTACGACGAATACCGCCGCAACCCCGACGTAACCCGCAGGCGCCTTTACTACGAAATGATGGAAGAAGTCTTCAGGAACGACGGCGGTACGGTAATAATCGACAGAAATCTGGATAGTTTCCTCCCCCTGCGGGATCTGGGGAACAGGAGCCGTCCGGGACAGGGCGCGGCGGACGGAACCGAAGGCGGCGTCCAGGAAGGAGGCCGGTAATGAAAAAACTATTGACGTTTCTGATTATCGCGGCGGTGATCTTCATAGGGATCCTCATAGCGGGACCCCTGTACGTTATTGATGAAGGCGAACAGGCGGTGATAGTCCAGATGGGCCGCCTGGTAAAAGTGGTAACCGACGCGGGGCTTCACGTCAAAGCGCCTTTTATTGACGACGTGGTCCGTTACCCCAAACGCATTATGGCGTGGGACGGCGAAGCGAAGAGCATGCCCACGCGCGAAAAACAGTATATCTGGGTGGACATTACCGCGCGGTGGCGGATCAGCGATCCTCAAAAATTCTACGAATCAATAACCACGATAGACGCGGCCTATCAAAAGCTCGCGGAAGTGATTGATTCGGAAGTGCGTACCGTTATTGCGGAAAACTACCTCCGGGAAAC
>JAITJV010000022.1 GCA_031278755.1 Treponema sp.
CTGTTCCTACAGCCTGTTTCGGCCGCGCCCCCTGCACTTCACAAGCGTTGTATGGTTGTTCCGGTTTCTGTCAACAGAAATAAAAGAAGGACAATGAACGCAGTCGTATGTTCCGGCAACGGTTTTTTTATCACGGAAGAAGGGGCAGACCGCGTCGTTTTCATAAAAAAATTTCCAGATTTTTTCGTCCGGTGAATACTGTATGGAACCCAAGGGGAAGCTCTCCTTAACGGCTAATTTCTAAAGCTGTGTATGGGCGCGGGGATCCTTCCCCCCCGGGCTATAAAGACGTCGCTTTCGGCGTTATGCACCGGCATAACCGGGGCGCCGCCCAAAAGGCCGCCGAATTCGGCCCAGTCGCCGGCTTTCTTCCCGGGTACGGGGATAAGGCGGACCGCCGTCGTCTTGTTGTTCACCATGCCTATCGCCATCTCGTCGGCAATGATCGCCGAAATGGTGGCCGCCGACGTATCACCGGGCACGGCTATCATATCAAGGCCGACGGAACAGACGCTGGTCATGGCCTCAAGTTTGTCAATGCCTATGGCCCCTGAACGGACCGCGGCGGCCATGCCCTCGTCCTCTGAAACGGGGATAAACGCCCCGGAAAAGCCGCCCACATGAGTGGAAGCCATGACTCCGCCTTTCTTCACCATATCGGTAAGCATGGCAAGGGCCGCGGTGGCGCCGTGGGTCCCGGCTGACTTAAGCCCCATTTCTTCGAGGATGCGGGCGACGGAATCGCCTACTTCGGGAGTGGGGGCGAGTGAAAGATCCAGTATGCCGAAGGGAACCTTGAGGCGGCGGGCGGCCTCCATCCCCACAAGCTGCCCCATGCGGGTGATCTTGAAGGCCGTCTTTTTGATGATATCGGCAAGTTCGTCAAAGCCCGCATCCCTGTGCCGCTCAAGGGCGGCCTTTACCACGCCGGGGCCCGAAACCCCCACGTTAAGACAGGCTTCCCCTTCCCCGGGGCCGTGAAAGGCCCCCGCCATAAAGGGATTGTCTTCGGGCGCATTGCAGAAGACCACCAGCTTCGCGCATCCAACGCCGTCCCTGTCCGCCGTCTTTGCGGCCGTTTCCCGTATTACTTCCCCCATGCGCCTTACGGCGTCCATGTTGATGCCGCTTCTGGAAGCGGCGGCGTTTACCGAGGCGCAGACCCGCGAGGTTGACGAAAGGGCTTCGGGGATGGAAGCGATAAGCCGTTCATCGGAGGCGGAAAAGCCTTTCTGAACCAGGGCTGAAAATCCCCCGACAAAATCGACGCCCAATTCGCAGGCGGCCTCATCAAGCGTGCGGGCAAAGGGGGCGTAATCTTTTTCGCCGGACGCTCCGGCGGCGAGCGCGATGGGGCTTACGGCGATACGTTTGTTGATAATGGGAATACCGTACTCCAGTTCTATTTCACGCCCCACCTTTACAAGGGGGCCCGCAATCCTCCGGAGCTTGTCCCGTATCCTCATGCGGGTTTCGCCGCCGGAAGAAGACGCGCAGTCCAGTATCGACACCCCCAGGGTAATCGCCCTTATATCAAGCTTGTACCTGAGGAACATGTCAACGGTTTCTTTTATTTCAAAAGGGGTAAATAACATAAACCATCCTGAAAAATCGCGGGGAAAACTGTATTTGCGTAATTCGCTCTAAACAAAGAACTGGCAATTTTCTCCCTGAACAGCCTCCGTCCGCATAGCCGGCTGCTTTGCGGACGGACCCTAAATACGGTGCATCGCCGAAAAAACCTTTTCGTGCATCACGCTGACTGAAACATTCATCGCCGCCCCCAGTTCGGCAAGTTCAACCTTGACCGATTCCAGCGCATGGGTGCTTGAAGAAAGATCCACCATCATCATCATGACAAAATTCCCCGAAAGGATAGTCTGGCTGATGTCTTCGATATTAATGTTGCGTTCAGCGAGAAACGCGCTGACCCTGGCAATAATGCCGACCTTGTCGCTTCCCACCACGGTGATTATCGCGTTCATCCGGTTAACCCCCTTTATTCGGCGCTGATTTCATGTTCCCGGAGGAACATATCCAATACGGTAAGAAAGAAGATCACCGCCATGGGGCCGAGTATAAGGCCGTTAAAACCGAAGACGGATACGCCGCCAAGAATGGCAAAAAAGATAACCAGGGGATGCAGTTGTATCCTGTCTTTAAGGAAAAAAGGCCGCAGGACATTGTCGAGAAGGGAAATAAAGGTTCCCGAAACAACAAGAAAAATAATTCCTCCCGTTACATCCCCGCTGAAGATCCTGAAAATCCCCAGGGGCAGCCACACGATCCCCCCTCCGATCATGGGAATAAACACGCAGATAAAAGTAAGGACGGCAAAAACCAGCGCGCCCGCTACATGAAATACGGCGAAGATAATATAGGCCATCACCGCCTGCACCAGGGCCACCATGATATAGCCGAAAAAAAGATTCCGCGTTATTTCCATGAATTTTCCCGACAGCGCCCGTATGTATTCTTTCCGTATGGGAACGGCGTGAAAGACAAGCCGGGCAAGATAGGGGCCGTCGGCAAAAAAGAAAAAGAGGCAGAAAAGCATCAGCACAAGGCCCATGATGAATTTCCCCACGTTTCTTGCAAACGCGCTGCTTGCCGAAACCATATTCTGAAGGCCGGCGGCGGCTGTTTCAACGATGCGTTCCCGTATTTTTTCCCCTGAGATGTTAATCTCGCCCGAAGTCAAATCCCGTATAAAAACCGAAACCCTGTTCAGAAAATCGGCGAGCATGCCGGACTCCCGGTTGAAGATTTCGTGGCTGTGGCGCATAAGATCGGCGATCTGCCTTGAAAAGAGCGAAATAATAAAACCAAGGGGAATAAGGATGATTATCATTGCCCCCAGCGCAAAAACCGCCGCCCATATATTTTTGAGTATCATTCCTTTGGGGGTGGAAAAATCAATCTTCCGTATCACTCTGCGGTGAAGCGGGCTCAGGATCACGTACAACAGGGTTGACCAGAGAAGCACGGTAAAAAAGGGGGCGAAAAGACGGCACACCATAATAAAAAGGAGAACAAGTATAAGCGCGAACACTATGTTCTGCACTTTTATATTTGGCGCGCGGGGAGAAATATCGCTCATAAACCTGCCAGTATGCGCTCGGCCTCCGCACGGCCCGGATAGGACGGATTCCGTTTCAGCAGATCTTCCAGACACCTTTTTGCTTCGGCGGCGTTTCCAAGGCTGGTATACGTCTTCCCCAATTCAAAGATCGCGTCCCAGTTGTCGCTTTCAATACGCAGAACTTCCCGGTAAGCGTCCCTCGCGCCGGCGAGATTCCCCGCCCCCACATAGGCTCTGGCCAGGTTCAGCCGCGCCGTCGAATTGGCGCTTTCAACCGCCAGGGCCTTTTCATAGTGCTCTACGCTGGAAATCCAGTTCTCCTGTTTGGCGTACACCGCCCCCATGTTGTTGTTGACTTCAAAATTCGCCGGATCTATGCGGTACGCTTCGGTCAGAAAACGGAGGGCGTCGGCCGTAAGGCCGTTCTCAAGGTAAAGCCTGCCGAGGTTT
>JAITJV010000088.1 GCA_031278755.1 Treponema sp.
CGCGGCCGGATGGTAAAGCGCGGCGGGCGCGGACGCGGGGGCGGGCAAGGGGGTTTGTTTTACCGCGGGTGGAACCCCGCAAAAAACCTGGGGGGGGGCGGGCCGGGCCTGCGGCTGAACCGCGGCAAGGTTCCGGCTTTCCACGAGAACAGGCGCCGTACCTGTGGCCGTCATATCAAGCTGTTCCGCCGCGGCTTTGGAAACGTCTATGATCCGGGCGGATACAAAAGGCCCTCTGTCATTTATCCGTACCGTAACCGTGCGGTTGTTCTGTTTATTGGTAACCGTTACCACCGTTCCGAAAGGAAGGACAGGATGGGCGGCCGTAAACAGGGCCGAATTGAAGATTTCGCCCGAAGCCGTTGGCTGGCCGTCAAATTCGGGGCCGTACCAGGAGGCTATCCCTTCCTGGCGGAAAAGCCCCGTACCGGCCTCCTGGGCCGCGGCAAAGACCGCCGCGCCGAAAAAAAGGACTGGGATTATACGTTTCATAATCAGAATATCGGCTTTTTTTGGGAAAGAGGTGAGCGCCTTACCGCCCCGGTTTTTCCCTTTTCCGCGTCTTTGGCGCGGCTTTTCCCAATTCACCTATACGCTGTATCTCGTCCCGGATAGCCGCGGCTTCTTCAAATTCAAGTTTCTTCGCATGTTCAAGCATCTCGTTTTCAAGCGCCTTGACCAGCAGTTTCCGCTGGGCGGGAATGAGCACATTGTAGGATTTTCTGAGAACCTCGATGGACGCGGAAGCCGCCTCGACCGCTTCCATGGCGTGGCGTTCCAGAATGGAAGCAATTGCCTTTTTTACCGTCGCCGGGGTGATATGGTGCTTTTTATTGTATTCCATCTGTATCTCGCGGCGGCGCGCGGTCTCCGCTACGGCTGTTTCCATGGCGGGACTCATACGGTCCGCGTACATTATCACCTTGCCTGCGGCGTTGCGGGCCGCCCGGCCTATGATCTGCACAAGGCTGGTAAGGGAACGGAGAAAGCCGATTTTGTCGGCGTCGAGGATCGCGATAAAGGAAACTTCAGGCAGATCTATGCCTTCGCGGAGAAGGTTGATCCCTACAAGGATGTCAAAATCACCCGATCTGAGCTGCGTCAATATTTCAACCCGCTCTATCGTTTCAACTTCGCTGTGTATATAGCGCACCTTAAGGCCCAGGCCCGAAAGGTAGTCGGTAAGATCCTCGGCCATTTTTTTTGTCAGGGTAAGGATGAGGGATCTTTCCCCCGCCGCTATGCGCTTCCGTACTTCGGTGTAGATGTCCTCCATTTGGCCTTCGCTCGGCCTTACTTCAATCTCGGGATCAAGGAGGCCCGTCGGCCGTATGAGCTGCTGCACCACGCGGCTTGACCCTTCAATTTCAGTCTTCCCCGGAGTTGCGGAAACATAAATGGTTTTGTCCAGCCTGTCGGCAAATTCATCGTAGCGGAGGGGCCTGTTGTCAAGGGCGCAGGGGAGGCGGAATCCGTAATCCACAAGGCTCTGCTTCCGGGAACGGTCCCCGGAGTACATGGCTCCGATCTGGGGCAGGGTTACATGGCTTTCATCAATAAAGGTCAGGTGCTTTTTCGGAAGATAGTCTATGAGGGTGTCGGGGGCTTCTCCGCTTTTGCGGCCGGCAAGCGGAGCGGAATAATTTTCTATGCCCGGACAGTAGCCCATTTCGGTGAGCATTTCGATGTCATATTCCACCCTGGTCTTGAGCCGTTCCGCTTCCAGGATCTTCCCCGTACTTTTAAGGAATTCAAGCCGCAGGGCGAGTTCTTCCTTAATGCCGGCGAGCGCGCTTTCTACCATATCGGCGGGCATGACGAACTGCTTTGCCGGGTAGATCACCGCCCTGTCGAGTTCTTCAATAATTTTTCCGGAAACAGGATCGAAACGCCGTATACTTTCAATCCTGTCCCAGTCAATATCCACCCTGTATGCGTCTTCCAGATAGGCGGGGTATATTTCAAGAGTGTCGCCCCTGCGGCGGAAACGGCCCCGCTCCAGGACCGCGTCGTTGCGTTCGTATTGAAGCTCCACAAAACGCCGGATCAGGGCGTCCGCGTCAACGGCATCCCCCGTTGAAAAGGAAGCGGTCATTTTACGGTACACTTCCGGAGTCGCAAGTCCGTAGATGCAGGAAACAGTGGCAACGATGATCACGTCTTCACGTTCCATGAGGCTTCGGGTGGCCGACAGCCGCATCCGTTCAATTTCGTCGTTTATCGAAGCGTCTTTTTCTATGTAGAGATCCCGGCTGGCGACGTAGGCTTCCGGCTGGTAGTAATCGTAATAGGAAACAAAATATTCAACGGCGTTATGGGGAAAAAAGTCCTTGAATTCGCGGAAAAGCTGGGCCGCGAGGGTCTTGTTGTGGCTGACCACCAGAGTCGGCATCTGCACCGACTCAATGATCTTTGCCATTGTGAAGGTCTTGCCGGAACCGGTAACCCCCTTGAGGGTTTGGTATTTATCGCCCTTCCTTATTCCCTCGGCAAGAGCGGTTATTGCTTCGCTCTGATCCCCCGCGGGTTTAAAGGGTGAAACGACTTCGAACCGGCGCATGGATTATGGATTTTTTCCCGTAGAATTGAAACGGCGGAGGCGGAAAGCGCGCGTATCCTGAATGTTGTACCCGCCCGCATTTTTCCGCGCGTTGGCAATACGAAGCGGCGGAGGCGGATGGGTTGTATTGATCCCCGGGGAAAAAACCGGCTGATTCTGATTGAGCGCCTCAAGAACGTCAATAAGGCTTCCCGGTTCATAACCGGCCGCGGCCAGCAATTTCATTGCATAGGCGTCGGCGTCAAATTCCTGGGCCTGGGAATATCCGTTTGTAAAAATGGTATTTACCATTTCACTGACCGATCGGTCAAAAATCTGCCGGCGTTCCTCCCGGCTTGCAAGGCCCCTTGCGCGTTTGACGACGTCCGACATGTCCCGGTAAAGCCCGCTGTCTTTTATCATCTCCATGCTGTGCCTGAGCTGTATATGGGCGATTTCGTGGGCTATAACGGCCGCCAGCATGTCTTCGCCGCCGGCCGTCCGGACAAAGCCGAGGGTTATGAAAATATGGCCTCCGGTAGTAGCAAAAGCGTTAATTTCAGGACTGTCAAGGATCATCACATGGTACCCGTTGAAAATTCCCGGCCTGGGGGAATTAATGACGATGGCGCCGCATATTTTGTTGAGGTATCCCGAAAGCGCGGAATTTCCGGCGTAAAGCCTGTATCGCCCCAGAATTACCGCGCTTACCGACCTTCCCAGATAATACTCGTCTTCCGGGCTGAAGTCTTCCTCCCGGTCGGCCAGCGCCCTTTCCATTTCGGCAAGAGCGCCTGCCGCGTCCCCCCGGGTTCCGGCGGCGTCCTGTTTGCCGCCGGCCGTCAGGGGAAGGGGCGCCAGCGTCAAAACACAAACAAGAAACGGAAAAAATTTCATGGAAGCTCCAAAACTGTTTAGTTTACGTCCGGTTTGGCGACGGCGAGCGTCCATACCGCCAAAGTTGACGGATCGACCCAAAAATCAAGAACATAAAAACCCTTTAATGCGCCCGACGCGCTTATCACATTGCTGCTGGTTGCGGAATAGGAAATGCCGCCGGTTTTCTGGGAGTCTGTTGCCTCTCCTTCAATATCCGTTGAGATGTTTTTCAATATTGAATAAATCGCGTTTTCATAGGAGCTGTTCACCGTATCCTTGTGGGATCCCCTGCGTCCCGCGTGCCCTATTCCGGTTATATACCCCGGAAATTCCGGGGTATCAAGAGTCCAGGCGGGCGCCGTGTTTCCTTCCGACAGGGAAACAGGATAATTTATCTGCACCGGAGAGGGCGGGACATACCGGGCGTACACAAAAACCGCGTTATTGCCCGTATGGACGTCCGTGTCGGGATCGAAGATCAAATTGCCGATGTATCTTTTATAATCCGGATCAAAATCTATGGACGCCTCCGTTTCATTTTTATAATCAAAGAAACGCGCGCCGATGTTGAGGTTGGAGGTAAACCGGCCTTCAACTGAATGGTAAATGGCGAGCTTGCGGGCGGCGTCTTCCAGCGCGAGCTGTACCGCGGCTTCCCTGCTGGAAAGCGCGGCGGAAACACCGTAGAACACCAATTCCGTACGGACTGTGTTGATATTATTTACGGGAACTTCACGGGGAGGGCTTGTACATCCTGAAAATCCCGCCGTCAATATGAATAGCGTTACAACAAATTTATTTGACATATTCA
>JAITJV010000120.1 GCA_031278755.1 Treponema sp.
ACATGGATACGATCCTATTTTGACCTTCCGCGCTTGTCAATCCTTGGCAAGAGAAGTATGATTGTAGCAATGCAGGTTAGAGACGCACAGATAATCAGATTAATAGAGCGGATAGGCGAACACTACCGTACCAATATTTCAAACCGTTATATACGTCCGGCGCTGCTTCAGCTTCCCCTGGAAAAGCAGTCGCTGGATCTTATTGAGATCCTGACGGAAAAGCTTGAACAGTACCGCTATCAGGGCTTTCACCTGGACGAACTGTACCGCCAGATTGCGGCGGCGGCCCGTTTTGTTTCCCTGGCCCGCAGGGAGCTGGTTCCTACCCTGAGAAACCGCCTGGGCGGCGCCGGGCATACGGGGCCGGACAAGGTGCTCCGCGATATGGCGGTAAACAACTTTGGATCCAACCTGCAGCTCTTCGCCGATCTTGTCAACGAACTTTATGTCAATCTGGTGGAACTGGACAAGATCGATTCCAAAGGCCACATGCCCCTTTATCTGCAGATGCCGGAGCTGAGCGATATAGGCAGACAGCTCGTCGGCGGCTGAAGAAAACGCGGGGGGCCGCAGGCGGCGCGGACGCCCCGCAGCCGGCTGTGCCTGTGAATTTTTATGCCATTTTTTGCGCGGGGCGCAATAAACCCCTAGCGGCCCGCGGATAGTTCCGCGGCCGTATCATAAACAACGCGGTACACGCCGGGTATTTTTTCCTCATCTAGGCTTGAAAAGGCTATACGGAGGTATTGTTCCCCCAACGCGACGGTTCCTATGCCGTGTTTTGAAAGGAGTTCCCGCCGCAGTGTTTCCGCGTTTATTCCGTTGCAGCGGAAGCTCATAAAGTACCCCGAATTGAAGGGCAGCGGGGAAAGCGCCGGATGGCCCGAATTTTCATGCACGATTTTTTTTACCGTGTTGTACCGGCGCCGCAGAAGGGAGCGGTACTTTTCTTTTTCACCGGGAGTACGGCTGTCTTCCATGGCTTTTAGCATGATGTATTGAGCCGGCGTATTTGATGAAGACACCGAAGACCGTATTGCCCCGGTAAGTTTTGTGACGAGCGCTTCATAATGCGCCGCCTTGAGCCCTTTTGAACCGAAGGTAAGAAAACCGGTTCTCAGCCCCCAGGTGTAGTCTTCCTTAATCGGGCCGTCTATTTTAACCGCAAGCACCTTTTCGTGGAGGCCGGCAAAACGGGCAAAGAGGGATTCCTTTATGATGTTCTTTTCATAAAAAAGTCCGAAGTACGCGTCGTCGCAGACCACCAGCACATCGGCGCCTTTTTCGGCGGTTTTGCGTATAAGGACGGCCAGCGCTTCCGCCTCGGCGTTGGTGGGCGAATAGCCTGAAGGGTTGTTGGGAAAGTTAAAGACTATGCGCGCCGCCCCGGTTTTCGCCGTTTCGCCGAGTGAACGTTCTATCGCCTCCATATCAAGCCCGTTTGCGCTATTCCCGAAAAAGGGAACGCCGGTAAGTTTTGCCCCCCGGCGGACTTCGAAGATCAGGCTGTAATTGTCCCAGCAGGGATCGCTTGCGAGCACGATGCTTCCCTTGCTGACAAACATATCCGCCGTATACGAAAGCCCCGCGGTAAGCCCCGGAACAACAACGGGAAAGGAAATTCCTTCGGGGTCAAGGGAAGGATTTTTCTGTATGATTAGTTTCTTCCAGACGGTTCTCGTCTTCTCCACTCCGGCGGTGGGCGCATAGGCGACGGATTCTTCCGGGCCGAGGGAAGGCATGTTGTCCGCGATGGCGGAAAGAATAAGAGGGGTTCCCCCGCTGTACGCCATTCCTATAGTGCCGTTCGCCTCGTATGCGGACTTTTTGGCTTCAGCGGACTGAACGATGATGCCTTTGGGAAAATAAAGGCGGCGTCCAAAATTGGACAGGAGCCGCCCCGCGACGGTTCCGTCAAGAACGGAGTTGAGTTCAAATGCAAGATGATTCATGTAACAGGTAGTGTCGTGAAAAGAGCGGCCTTAGTCAATCAGGCGTCCGGGCAGAGCGGCCGCAGGCCGATTTACGGACGTGCGCGGCCTGGACCGGCGCCCGGTGAAAAAAAGAACCTTGGCGTTTCCCCTTCTTTCCCATAGAATGAATGTATGGATCAGCATATAGCTCCGGAAACGGCGGCGGAGTTGTTTTCCGCATGCCGGAAGGAACTGGCAAAGCGCATAGCCGGCCAGCGGGAGATGATAGACGGCCTCCTTGCCGCGCTGACGGCCGGAGGGCATATTCTTCTGGAAGGGGTGCCGGGGCTGGCGAAGACCCTCGCGGTAAAAAGCCTTGCGGAAATAACCGGCCTTGTTTTCAAACGCATACAGTTTACCCCGGATTTGCTTCCGGCGGATCTGACCGGAACCCTGATCTGGGAGCAGGGCAGGGGGGATTTTTCGGTGCGCCGGGGTCCGCTCTTTGCCAACGTGATCCTCGCGGACGAGATCAACAGGGCTCCCGCCAAAGTGCAGTCCGCCCTCCTTGAAGCCATGGAGGAAAAGCAGATCACCATAGGTGAAACAAGCTGTCTTCTGCCCGATCCTTTTTTTGTGCTTGCCACCCAGAACCCCATTGAACAGGAAGGAACGTATGCGCTGCCGGAAGCGGAACTGGATCGTTTCTTTATAAAGCTGCTTATATCCTACCCCTCGCCGGAAGAAGAGATCGACATACTGGGGCGCTACGCCGGCATGAGCGTTCCGGCCGGAACGGCCCTTTCCGCCGTGCTGAATCCGGGAAAACTTCTCCGCCTGAGGGAAGCGGCGGACGCCGTCCACACCGACGGAAAAATAGCCGAATATATCGTTTCGCTGACCGCTTCCACCCGGCCCCTGTCCTCAAGAACCGACGCGGGAAGATACCCGGCAAACGGAAAGCCTTCCGGCGCGGTTCCGGTCCGCCTTCCCAAAGAGGGTCTTTACCGTTATATCTCCTACGGCGCTTCTCCCCGGGCTTCTATAGCGCTGTACCGGCTTTCCCGTATTTTCGCCCTTATGGAAGGACGATCCTTTGTTACCCCCGAAGACGTCAAAGCCGCCGCTTTCCCGGTTCTCCGCCACCGTATTGTACTTTCGTATGAAGCCGAAGCGGACGGCCTTGATACGGACGCGGTTATTTCCCGCATTCTTTCCCTGGTGCCTATCCCCTGATATGGACAAATATGAACTGCTGCGGCGCATTGTTACCTTTCCCCTTATTGCGGCGGGGCTTGCGGACGACCTTCTTGCCGGCGATTACCGTTCCGTTTTTCGGGGCCAGGGGATAGAGTTCGACGAGATCCGCCGTTATGAACGCGGAGACGACATACGGTCCATAGACTGGAACGCCAGCGCCCGCTTCGGAAAACCCTATGTCAAGATGTACCGGGAAGAACGCGAGCTGACCGTCTTTATCATCCTTGACTGTTCGGCTTCCATGCATACGGGGAGCGGCCTTACCCGTTTTGAACAGGGGCTTCTGGCCGCCGCCCTTGTCGCTTTTTCCGCCGAACGGACCGGGCAGCGCGCCGGCGCCCTTTTTTATGACAGGGACATACGCCGCGTTTTTCCGCCGGGCAAGGGGCGCAGGCATATCATGACCATGATACAGAGCGCCCTGGATCTCGGGCCGGGCGGTCCGGGGAGCAGCCTGGGAAAGGCCCTGGCCGGCGCGGGCCGGCTGCTCAGGCGGCGGAGCCTTGCCGTGATCATTTCCGACTTTCTGTCCGTTAACTGGGAACAGGAATTTCTCGATCTTGCCCGCCGGCATGACCTGATAGCCCTGAGGGTGAGCGATCCCCTGGATAAAGAATTGCCCGCGGCGGGACTCATTCCCCTTGAAGATCCGGAAACTTCTCTCCGTATTCATGCGCCCGCGGGTTTTGAATCTTTCCGGTCGGCATGGTCCCAGTGGCATGAGGACAGGGCCAGTTTCTGGGAAGTATTGTGCCGGAAGGCGGGAGCGGCTTTTCTGGAATTGTCCACGGCCGCCGATACGGCTGAAAGCCTGCTCCGTTTCTTTGGGGGAAGGCGGAATTCCGTCCGTTCCGCCCGGGGACGCATGGGAGGGCCGCCGTGACAAGATCGGTTTTTCCGTTCCTGCTTTTCTTTTCCGCCGCGCTTTTTGCCCAGGACGTTGTCCGGACGGATCTTGCCTATCTTGTCCCCCAGACCGTTTATGTAGGCGACAGGGCGGCCCTGGTGATCCCCCTTTCCGGCGCCGCGGGAAATGCGGAACTGCCCCTGCCCCCCGAAACGGAAGACGTTGTTTTTCACCGGGCGCGGGTGGAAAGCCGGGGAGGGGAAGGCCGCGTATTCATAGAGTTTACCGCTTATGCGCCGGGCCTTCTTGCGTTCCCCCCGGTTGAGGTTCCGACGGGTTTTTTGACGGGGCTCAGGGTAGAAATAGCCTCTATTCTCGAGCGGGGAAACGAGGGGAGGGTGCTTTCCGATCCCGCTCCGCCCCTGGCGGCGCCGGGAACCGGCCTTTTTATTTACGGTACGGCGGCATGCCTTCTTCTGGGGCTTTTTTTCTTTTTGGGGGGAACCCGCTGGTTCCGCAGTCATTTCAGGACAGTGCTTGGCGCGTGGAAAAGGCGGCGCCTTATCGGCGGTATGCTGTCCCTGACGCGGCGGCTCAGACGGGAGATGCTCAAAAATCCCGCTCCGCCTGATTCGGAAAGTTACGGAAAACTGTTTGATTTTCTTTCCGTGGAATTCAGATCCTTCCTCGCCCTTTATACCGGCCTTGCATGCAGGGCCATGACGGCGCCGGAACTCGGCATGATTGCCCTTCCCCCCGAAGTCCCCGCGCCCGGCGGCCTTGTAAGGCGCTGGGATGAAAGGCGTTACGGCGCGTTGGGCGTAAAAAGGGAGGAATTGCTTGACATGCTGGAAGAAATCCGGCTTTTTGCCGGGACGCTTGAAAAAGCCGAACGCATGAGGGAGCTTAAGGCCGGGCATACGGACGCCGCGGCGGCGCAGGCGGCCGCGGTTCGCGCGACCGGCGAAGGGGGAAGGCTGTGAGCCTGGTTCTGGAACGGCCGCTTGTTTTTATTGCCGGAATTATTCTTGTTCCCCTGGCCCTTGCCGTCTTCCGCCGTCTGCGGACTCCCCTGACCCTTGTGCTTCCGCTGGGTCCGCCGGGAGGCGTCCCGTTCAGGCCGCCTTTCAATATCGAAGGTTTGATCCGGCTGCTCCGCGCCGCCGAATATCTGGGCGTTTTTCTGCTTTTGCTGGCGGCCTCGGGGCCGCTTATAAAAACAGGCGAAAAAGTGTGGCTCTCAAGGGGGGCCGATATAGTCGCCGTGATGGACGTCAGCCCCAGCATGGCGGCCCTCGATATGGAAGGACGGAGCCGTTTTGACGCCGCGCGGGATCTGATCCGCGTTTTTGCCGGCAAACGGCCTTCGGACGCAATAGGGCTTGCGGCGGTCGGAAGCGATGCGGCGCTCCTCGTGCCTCCCACTACGGACAGACGCGCCCTCCTTTCGCGGCTTGAAAGCCTCCGTATCGGAGAACTGGATGAAGGCACCGCGCTCGGCATGGGGCTTGCCGCCGCCGCTTTTCATCTGCAAAATTCCACCGCCCCGCGCCGGGCGGTGATCCTCATCACGGACGGTGAAAATAACGCGGGGGCGGTTCATCCCGAAACGGCCGCCGCCCTGCTGCCCCCTCTGGGGATTTCCCTCTGGGTTATAGGAATAGGCCGCAGCGGGGATGTTCCTGTTGATTATGTAGATCCCCGCACAAAGGTGCGCCGGAGCGGAATCCTGTCTTCGCATTTTGATCCTGAAAGCCTGCTTGCCCTCAGCAGGGCCGGAGGGGGAACCTTTTTGCGCGCCCCTTCGGCGCAGTCCTTTGCCGAAGCCTTTTCCCTGGTTGATGAAAAGGAAATGGTGGTGCGCAGGCAGGGTTCACTGACAAGAACAAGGCGGCTGCGGACGCCCCTTATTGCCGTTGCCTTTATATTCATTTTCCTTGCGCGTCTTGTACGGACCGGTTTTCTGGGGGCCCGCTTATGAACAATCAACTGCCGGGAACCGGAACGGCGGGGATCTTCTCCCATCCCTTTGTACTTTTTACCCTGCTTCTTCTTGCGCCCTTTATAACCGCCTGGCTGCTCCGCGAACGCAAACTGCGCGCCGCCGATCCCGCTTTGTTTTCTTCATTTCGTTTTGTTCTTTCAGGCGTCTTTTTCTGGATATTCGCCGCCCTGTCCCTTGTCGCGCTGGCCGGCCCCCGCTGGGGAATACAGTATGTCGAAGATAATTACCGGGGGCTGGACGCGGTTCTGGCGCTTGACGTATCCCGCAGCATGGAAGTGGCGGATGTGTCCGGCGGAACGCCGGAAGGTGAATCAAAGCGCGTTTCCCGGCTGGAACAGGGCGCGGCTGTTGCGCTGAAGGCCGTCTCCGCGTGCGGCGGTATACGTTTCGGCGCGGCGGCGGGCCGCGGCAGGGGCGTATTCGCCGTGCCCCTTACCTGGGACAATGAAGCAATAAACGGCTTCCTTGAAAGCCTTTCAGACCCGCCGGTTTCGGGTAAAGGTACGAATCTTGAGTCCCTTGTCGACGCCGCCGCGGAAGCGTTTGAAAGCGGCTTCCCCAGCCGGAGAACCATTGTGCTCATATCCGACGGGGAAGCCTTGACGGGTTCCCTTTCCGGCGCCCTTAACAGGGCGGCGGCAAAGGATATCAGCGTTACGGTCCTTGCCGTCGGAACGGAAGAAGGGGGCCCCGTTCCCGGCCTGTACGATGAAGATGAAGTTCCGGTGTACAGCCGCAGGCGGGGGGACGCGCTTCGTTACGCGGCCCAGCGTACCGGGGGGATTTTTATTGACGGAAACCGCCGTGACGCGGCCGCCCTCCTTGCCGGCCATCTCCTTTCCCTGGCGCCCGGCCCGTCCGCGGGAGCCGGAGGGGAACGGCGCGCCGAAACAAAATCGCGGCAGGATTTTTTCGTGATTCTTGCCCTTCTTGCCTTCGGCGCGTCAAAGGCGTGCGTACTCCGCGGGCGCGCAAAATTTTTCCTTGCCGCTTCCCTTTTCATTCTTTTTACTTCATGTTCACGTTTGCCCGGCAAGCTGTTTGTCATGGAGGGAAACATGTATAATTCCCGGGGCAGGTACACCGAGGCCTCCGCCGCCTACTTCCGGGCGCTGGAGTATGAGGACGCCGTCCCTTATGCGGAATACGGCCTGGGAACGCTCTGCCTTGCCCTTGACAAAGGGGACGCCGCGCTGGAACATTTTGCCGCCGCCGGGGAGGCGCTTGAAAAGCTGACGGATAACCGGGAACTTGTCTACCGGATCAGGTATAATAGAGGTGTGGCCCTGTTTGGAAAGGGCGACTACGCCGCCGCCGCCGCCGCGTTCAGGGAAGCCCTGCAGGTGGACGGCGGCCGTATAGCGGAGAAACGCAATCTGGAGTTAAGCCTCCGTTCCGGGCCGGAGGACGGCGGGGGAAAAAACGGACAGGGGGCAGGTTCGGGATCGCCGGAAGAAGATTCGGCGGACGGCGGGCCTGAAGCGGCCGCGCTTTTTGATTATATAAGACGCAGGGAGAGGGAACAGTGGAAAAGCAGGGAGCGGCCGGACGAGGAAAAATTTTCCGGCCCGGATTATTAACCTTTTTCGTTTTTTTGTGTTTGCCCTTAACCCTTGCCGCCGGGGAATTAACGGTGGTAACCGAAACTTCCCCCGAAAATCCGGCATCAGGATCTTTGTGGACCTTGATAATCCTTGCGGATCATCCTTCCCCGGATGAGGTTCTTGTGCAGCCCCCCGGGCTGCCCCCGTCCCTGTCCGCCGAGACGATGCGTACTTCCGTCCGTATTGTTTCTTCGGAAAACGGCAGCCGGCTCTGGACGGAGGTGATGTACCGTTTTACCGTAAATGGACGGGGGAGGGTCGTTGTGGATCCTTTTGCGGTAAGCGCCGGCGGGAAAACGGCTGAAACAGCCGCCCTGGTTTTTGATATAGCGGAAGCCGGAAGGAGCCGTGAAACCCTCCGGGAGGCCCTTGTCTGGGAAGGCCCCGCCGGCCTTGTTCTGGGGCAGGAAGCCCTGTTCATCCTCCGTGCGGCAAAGCCCCCGGATCCCGGGCTTAAGCTCGAACAGTTTCTTGCGGTTCCGGTTCCCCGGGGCGTCATAATGGAAAGGGACCTTCCCGGCGAAGAGGAAAAGCCGGGCGGCGCGGTGCTCCGCCTGAAGGTGATTCCCCTTGAGGGGACGGTTTTTGTCCTGCCGGAACAGAACGTTACGGCGGGGGATCGGATTTTTACGGCGCCGGCCCTCCGCGTCCCGATCCGTAAGGGCGACTGAGGAAATCTCTAAAACTTCAGTTTTTGGAGATTTTTTACCCCATGGAGAAAGTTGTTTTTGGGAGTGCGGTATGAATTTCGGTGATATTCTGACCCAATGGGAAAATAAATACGGAGTGTACGACAAGGACGCGGACGCGGCGGCTGCGGACGGCAGGGCCGCTTCCGCCGAAAGACGGAGGAGGCTCCGTGCAAAGAAACCGGACGGCGTTATCGACATACACGGCATGACGCAGGAGGAAGCCTCCGCCGCCCTTGAAAATTTTTTCGAAAATTCAAGACGGGAAGGCTATGAAAAAGTCCTTGTTATACACGGAAAGGGCAATCATTCCGCGGGAGACGCGGTTCTGAAAATTTTCACCAGGGATTTTATTGAACGCTGTCCGTTCGCGGGCGAAAGCGGCTATTCGGACGCGGCGGGAGGGGGAAGCGGGGCAACGTGGGTTTTGCTGAAAGGGAATCAACGCTCCCGGTAAATTATCCGCCCTCTGCTTAAATCATACGGCGAAAGCGCGATTCGGACGCGGTCCCCGGGCACGATACGGATATAGTGCTTGCGCATCTTGCCGGAAAGATGGGCAAGGATAAGGTGCCCGTTCTGGTTGTCAAGCTCCACCCTGAACATGGTATTGGGGAGGGCTTCCCGGACTACTCCTTCAACTTCAATAGCTTCTTCTTTGGCCACACACGCTCCTTCGCATAAAAAATAGTAACGGGAAGTCTTCCCTCTGTCAACCGCGCGCGGCGCCCGGTATCTTGCCTGTATTTGATTCCTGACGTACAATGATTAAAATGGAAGTGCCGTATGAAACAAATACTTATTATTGATGAAACGCCTCTTTTTCGGGAATACCTCCGGATAAAGCTTACGGAAAATGAAATCGAGGTAAGCACCGCGGTAAACGCGCTTGACGGCGTCGCCAAGATACGGAATTTGATGCCCGATCTTGTCATCATGGATTATCACCTGAGCCGCCAGGGCTGTTTCGAAGTGCTTCAGCAGAAAAAAAACAACCCCAATACGGTCAAGATACCGGTGATCATCCTTGCGCAGCGCATCGATCAGAAAAAAATACTGGATCTTGTCCCCTTTAACGTAAAAAAGGTTTTTACCAAGCCGGTAAAAATAGACGCTCTTTTTGTTACCCTGAAGGACATCCTCCAGGTTCCTTTTGCGATAGACGAAAGCCCCGGCATTGTAGAGGTTCATGTCAACGACGATATTATTTTTATTGAAATCGCGCAGGGGCTTAACCGCGACAAGCTGGATCTGCTCCGCTTTAAAATAGTGGAGCTTATTGAACTGTACGAAATTCATGTTCCCAAAGTAATAGTTATGATCAGCGACATGAAGCTGGGTTTCGCCGATGCGCCGAACATGAAGAAGCTCCTCGATACGATAATGCAGGCGTCCAGGGCGCGGCGGCGCTTTATCCGCCTTCTTACAAGGGATGAATTCGCCCGGCAGTTTATCGAAGAGCAGAAGGAATATTCGGAGATAGAAGTAGTTTCCAACCTGCAGTACGCCATGGACGGCCTTCTTGCGGAACTGGACAATTCCATGGAATACGCCGAGAAAAAGGCGGAAATAATAAGCGACCGGGTGCTTTCCGCCGGAAAGGGATCGGCGCCTGAAGAATCCATGGCGCTCCGTTTCGACGCGGAGACAAAGTCCAAACGGCTTGACATCGAAACCATAAGGGAATCGGTTCAGAACATGAAAATAGCCGTGGTGGACGACGATTTTGTCATTCAGGAGCTTATCAAAAACACCTTCGAGAAAACCGGCGCGCCGGTTGCAACTTTTTCGGACGGCGGAGACTACCTTGCCGTCGCCGCGAAAGAACAGTTCGCCCTTGTGTTTCTCGATCTTATGATGCCCGTGGTGGACGGTTTCGCGGTGCTTAATTCCCTGCGGAACATGGGTGTACAGCCGCCGGTGATAGTGCTTTCGGCGGTTACCCGGCGGGATACGGTGATCAAGGCGTTCCAGATGGGGGTCAAAAGCTATCTTACCAAGCCCTTAAAGCCTGATGACATTTTCAAAAAAGCCATGGAAATACTCAAGCCGAATTTTTAACCTATGGAAGCAAAACGCTATTCCAGTCCTTTTTACCGCTTTTTCGCCGAAGGGGCGCTTGCCATGGCGATCGCCGACGCAAAAGGAAAAATAGTTGTTTCCAACAGGAAATTCGGGCGGATGCTCGCCTCCCTTGACCGTCCGGATTTCTCCGTATTCACCGGTTCTTTTTCACGCATCCTTAGCGGCGAAGAAAAGGAAATGGTTTTAGAAACGCCGGTTTACCGGGAGGACGGAGAAAGGGCGCACTGGTTCAAGATTCACGCCTGGTTAATGGAAAAGATGGAAGAAGCGGCGGGGCTTTCCGGACCCTTTGTGGGCCTTTCCATCGAGGATGAAACCAACGCCAGGGAAGAGGAAGAGCGCCTTCTTGCCGGCAGGGAGATTGCCGAAAAGGCCATGGAGGCGAAGAGCCAGTTCCTTGCCAACATGAGCCACGAAATACGCACCCCGATACAGACGGTCATAGGCATGACGGAGCTTCTTCAGGACACCGCCCTTGACCGCGAACAGTCCGAATATTCCCGGCAGATCAAATTTTCCGCCGAGGTGCTTCTTTCCCTGATAAACGACATCCTTGATTATTCCAAAATAGACGCGGGCAGGATGGAACTTGAGCATACCGATTTTCTGCTGGAAGAAGCCATAGAGCAGGCGGTTGAAATGATCTCCATTGAAGCCCACAGGAAAGGGCTGGAAATCGCCATGGACATTCCCCCTGAGGTTTCTGTTGTGATGAAAGGCGATCCCAATAAATTCCGCCAGATAGTAATCAACCTTGCAAAGAACGCGGTGAAGTTTACCAAAGAAGGCGGAGTAACAATTTCCGCGAAGCGTGCAAGCCTTAAACCCCGTCCTGAAGAATCCGCCGGGCCCGCGGACATACCCGCGGTTGCCGTTTCCGTAGCCGATACGGGCATAGGGATCAGCGAAGAAGTACGGAGCCGCCTCTTTACCACCTTCATGCAGGCCGACGCTTCCACGACCCGCCGTTTCGGCGGCACCGGTTTGGGCCTCGCGATCTCGCGGAACCTTGTGGAGCTTATGCACGGTTCAATTGAGATGGTTCCCAATGAAGGCGGCGGTTCCGTGTTCCGTTTTGTCGTTCCGCTTGAACGTTCCCTTTCCCTTCCCGAACCGCTTCCCCCTGTTCCCGCGGACAGGGAGTACCGTATCCTTGTTGCCGACGACAGGCCTGAACCGCGCCGCATCATCACGTCCTATCTGGAAGACATAGGGTATACCGCTGTTGAGGCGGCCGCTTCCGGCGAGGAGGCCCTTGCCGTCCTGCGCTCCGCCGCGGCGGAAGGGCGGCCCTTTGATCTTTGCCTTGTTGATTCAATAATGCCCGTTATGGACGGCTGGCGTCTTGCCGCGGAAATCCACAACGACGGCGGCATCAACAATGCCGCTCTTGTTCTCATGGTTCCCAACGGCATGCTTGGCGCGGATACGAAGATGACCCTTCTTCAATGGTTCAAGGCCTATATCAGCAAGCCGGTCAAACGCCGGGTTCTTGCGGAAACGGTCTGCATGGTCCTTGGGGAGCCGGTTGCCGAACTGGAAGCCGCCGAAGGGGAAGAAACCGGCCCGTCTTCTTTGCCGTCCGCGGCGGCTTCGATTACGCCTGCCGCGGAGGGGGTTCCCCGGGACGGCCCGGCAGCGGGGATCAAGGCCGCGCGGCCCCTTGTCCTTATTGTGGAGGATCATCCGGTAAACCAAAAACTTTTCGCAATGTTTATGGACAAGCTGGGGTACCCTTCGATTCAGGCCGATGACGGCCTTGACGCGCTGGAAAAGGCCGAGGCAAATTCCCCGGGACTCATTTTTATGGATATACAGATGCCCCGCATGAACGGATACGAGGCGGCGGAAACACTGCGGAAACGGGGCTTCAGGCGGCCGGTGATAGCCGTTACCGCCAGCGCTCTTTCGGATGAGCGGGAACGGTGCATGACCGTTGGTTTTGATGATATTCTGATAAAACCTTTCAAGCGGCCCGATTTGGAAATCATGCTCAACAAGTGGGCCGGCGTCCGCCAGGACGGAGAAGCCTGGGGCGTCCCGGCCCGGTCCGCCGCGAAAGCGGACCTGCCGCCCGCCGCCGCGCGGGCTCACGCGGTTCCTGACGCGGCTGTTTTCGACGCGGCCGATCTGCTTGAAACCTTTATGGGCGATATGAACGCCGTAAGACCGCTCCTGATAAAATTCCTTGAGCGCACCGGGGAACAGATTGCGGCGATTCCCGGCATGGCCGAAAAGGAAGACTGGGAGTCCGCCCGGCGGGAGGCCCATACAATCAAGGGAAGCTCCCTTACACTGAGCGGAAAGGAACTGGGGCAGGCGGCGTCCCGCCTGGAGCTGGCCTTTAAAAATATGGACGAACCGGAGATGAAGGCCGCTTATCCCCCCGTAGCGGAAGCATTCACCAGATTCAGGGCCGCCGCCCTCGCATTTCTGGAAGACGAATGAAATTTTCCTCCCTGCACGCCCACTCGGTGTTTTGCGACGGAAAGGATGACGTCGAAACCATCTGCCGGACCGCCTGGGAGAAAGGCCTTGTTTCCGTCGGTTTTAGTTCCCATGCGCCCATTTTCGGCAAAACAGGCATCCTGTCGGACTGGCACATGCCGGAAGAAAAACTGGAACAATACCTTGAAGAAGTCCGCGCCGCCCGCCGCCGCTGGGAGGGGAAGATCCCCGTTTATCTGGGTCTTGAAATTGATTATATCTCCGGGCTTATGGGGCCGGGAGACGGGGTGTACCGGGAACTGGGGCTGGATTACATCATAGGATCGGTGCATTATCTTGTTCCCGAAAAAGGCGCCCCGTTTACCGTGGACGGCTCCCGGAAAGAGACGCTTGAAGGAATACGCGCGGGCTTTGACGGCGATGGGGAAGCATATATGAACTGCTACTGGAACGCCGTTGCGGACATGATAAACGCCGGAGGTTTTGATATTCTGGGGCACGTTGATCTTGTAAAGAAAAACAACAGGGGGGATCTTTTCGCGGAAGACGGTGAAACATGGCTCCGGCGGGGAAGGGAAACCGCCCGCGCCGCGGCCTCGGCCGGCGTCGTCCTTGAACTAAATACCGGGGGCCTTAACAGGAAAAAAACGGCGGAAACCTACCCGTCGCCCGCCCTCCTTGCATTCTTTCATGAACAGCATGTTCCCCTGATCATCACGGCCGACGCCCACGAAGCTTCCGATCTGGACGGAAACTACGATACGGCGAGGAAAATTCTCCTTGATTCAGGCTGTTCCGAGACTGTCTTCTTTGAGGGAAGAAAAGACGGCCCCGAA
>JAITJV010000139.1 GCA_031278755.1 Treponema sp.
GATGTCCTTGATGGTAAGCTTGTCAAGCGGATGGGCGAAACGAAAGCCGCCGCCCGGCCCCCTGACCGAATTTACTATGCCCGCCTTTCTCAATTTAAAGAAGATCTGCTCCAGAAATACCGAGGAGATGTTTTCTTCCTCGGCAAGGTTGTTTATCGATACGGGATTCCCGTCTTTCCCTAATTTTGCCAGAGCAATGGAAGCCCGGAGCGCATAACGTCCTCTTGTAGTAATTCTCATCGACGCCTCCTTTTTTCAATTAGGGGATAAGGTCCCTTATCCATTAATGACTACTACAATAAACTATTATCCCGAAAAACACAACTACCTGAGGGTTGATAACTTGCAATTAAGGAATCTTGAAAATATACTCCCTGTATGAACACGGTTGTTCTCAAGGCCGAAGATCTGGACGGTTACCTTACCGCGGCGGACAGGGATTATCTTTCCCGCATGGATGAACAGTACCGGGAGGTCATGGATTCCTTCAAACTTCTCTCTTCGGACATGCCGGAAGAAAGGCGGAAGGCTGAAGACAGGCTTATATCCCTTTACAACGACATGGGCCTTTTGATGCAGGACCTTTGCAAAACGGAGAAAGAAATACATGTGTATTCCTTTCTTACGCCCCAGGAAAGCCATGCCGAAGCGTCCCGGCTTATCGCCAAACTCCGCGATATAAGGACCGAAAACCAGGAATTTGCCTATTACATACAGCGGGCCTATGAAATGCTCTTCAAGCTGGCCTACGGCGGTATTCCCGGTTCAAACAAGAACTACCTTATCGTAAAAACGCCGGTCTCTTCCCCGGTCCAGAATTACGCGGTGCACAAGATTACCAATATAGACGGCGTGATTGAAAACACCGTCATGTGCGTTATGCTCAGGGGCGCTATTCTGCCTTCGATGATCATGTCCAAGGAGATAGAGGAGTATTCTTCCCACGGATACGTGACTCCCTTCGCCCTTTTCAGAATAAGGCGGGATGATACGCGGAAAGAAAACAACATGGAGTACATTCTGGATATGGATCATTCCTATTTCAATCTTGCAAGCCTTGACGGCAGGGATCTTGTCTTCGCCGATCCCATGAACGCTACGGGGGGAAGTCTTGTAACGGTAATGAAATACCTGCTCGGCGAAGGGATACGGCCCCGATCGATTCAGTTTTTCAACGTTATAGCGGCCCTCAAAGGGGCGCTCCGGGTGGTGCGGGCGCTTGAAAATTGCAGGGTCTACACCCTGTGGATGGACCCGGTGCTGAACGAGTCCGCCTATATCATGCCGGGCCTCGGGGACGCGGGCGACCGCATCAACGGCAAAGACGGCGAAGGGAGTTTCCGTAATATAATACAGCTTATTGCCTGTTACGGGGATAATATCTGCCGGCTTTACCGGCGCCAGCTCCGGGAAATCGAGGATACGGTTCTCGACAGAAGCTTATGAAAAACCTGCCGCTTCTTTTGTGCTGCCTTTCCGGCCTCCTTGTTTCATGCGCGGGGCTCGGCGTTTCGGCCGAGGAGAGCTATTCCCTGGGCATGGCCTATTATGAACTGGGGAGGTATGAAGAAGCGGAAAAATGGCTTAACCGCGCCAAAAGCCGCGACAGGACAAAATCCGCTTCGGAATACAACCTGGGCCGCATAGCCTTTGAAAGGGGGCGCTTCGGGGAAGCGGCGGAACTTTTTGAGAATATCCTTAAAAAAGATCCGTACAATGTAATGGCGCTCAAGGCCGCCGCGTACTCAAGGATCAAGACGGGCGATTTGGAAAAAGCCGAAGCGCTTTACAGCCGCGTGCTTGATCTGGTCCCCCAGGACGCCGACGAAGGCTACAATTACGCCCTGGTGCTTTACGCCCTTGGAAAATATGAAAAAGCCGAAGAGGTTCTCGGCGGCAGGCGCTTTGCCCTTGTTGAAAACGGCGATTCGCTTCTTCTTTACGCCCGCTCCCAGGCGGCGCAGCACAAGATTGAGGCGATAGACAGCTTTGACAAATGGCTTAAAACCAACTCCGATCCCAAAGTGAGTTTTGAATACGCGGGGCTTCTTGAAAAACTTGAACACTACGCCAGGGCGATTGACCAGTACCGGCAGATCATCAATGTGCTGCCCCCGGAAAACGAAGATCCAAAAATACAGGATGTACGCTTTGCGGCCGCGCGGCTCCTCCTTACCGCGGACAGTGAAAATCCCGAAGGCCTTGAAGAACTCAACGCCGCCCGGGCCGCCGGTTTCAGCGGCGCGGCCGCCCTGGAAGAACTGCTTGCCGACGAGCGGGTAAATACCGCGGGAAGGGAAGCCATACGGAAAATTCTCGGGGAACTGTCTTCGGACAAGGCCGCGGACGAACCGGAAAGCGAATAGAGCTGTTCAGAAACTTCGGTTTCCGGACAAATTCCTTATAAAAACCGCAATTTCGCAGCCGGAAGGCGAAAAATTGCAAGACCCGCCGGTTAAAGCCCGCCGGACTTTAACCGGCGCCAACCGCGGGCCGGCAGATTCTTCCTGAGCCGGCGGACGCCCGTGCTTTGTCCGGCATGATTGGAACAGGCCCGGTTGTTTGTCATTATTCATTCTCCGCCCCCCCCCCGGCGCCTCTCTTCTGGCCGTCCTGCCGGCATAAAGCGGCCGCGTTATCGAACACGCCTGACGACCGCTAAAAACTGATGTTAAGGGTAGTTCCTATGGTTCCCAGGAATGAAAAAGTTTCGGTGCTGGTATTATCCGTAAAGCTCAGTTTCGCGAAGACTGAAAAATTAAGCCGTCCCAGTATCCGTATTATCGACTCATGACCCGCGGTGAGGCTCCAGCTAAAGTAATTGTCCGATTTATCAACGGCGATTTCAATGGTTTCTTTTCTGAACTGTTCATATTCGGAATCCAGAAGTTCCGTCAGGGAAAGCCAGGAGGACTGTGTCCGCGCGATGCGGGTAAGAAAATTATAAAAGATGCTCAGCAGGCTCTTTTTTGTCGGAACCGTCCAATCGGCTTCAATGCTTTCAATCCAGCCTGACGATCCCAGGGTGAAAGTGTTTTTAGCGCCCAGGCTCGCCCCTGAAAACCCCTGAAAAGAAAAGCCGAGGCTTTCCTGTATCCGCCAGGAAACGGCCTCTCCGCGGGGGAAGGCCGTGGAAACGGCGAGGGAATTATTTATTTCATCCGTTGCGTAAAATTTGAAAACAGGCGTTGATCCCAAGGCGCCGAACAGGTTAACGGAGGAAAAGCCGAGCGTGCTGCCTACGTTAAGAAGATCCAACTGCGTGTCAAATTTTTGTTCCAGCGTGCGGTCTATCTGAAAAATCAGGCTGCCGGGAATGTACAGTGATGAAATATCGTACCTGCCGGGAAGGGTAAGGGTAAAATTAAAAAGGTCGTTAAAGTATGTATATTCGGCGAGCGCCCTTGAAGGAGAGCCGGCGATACTCTTGTCCATGGCGCCGCGCAGGGACGGGGCAAAAAGGGAATAAAAGGGAAACACCTTCCACAGGGGCAGGGAATCCTTTATTGATTCAGCGAATTTCCTCCCGTCTGAGAGGACGTTGTCTCCCGCGTAGTTAAGCTGCCGCCTGAAATTCCGTTCTCCCCTGAAGATCAGGTTTGTTGAAGAAAAAACCACCGGGATGTCCAGGCGGACAAGATGCCCCGAAAGAAGGGTGCTGTTCGGGTTTGAAAAAGAAGTGGCGCCTTCCAGGAACAGATCCGCCCCGACGGGGTTTGTCCCTTCGGTAATACGGAATGTGGTACGGGTTTCCCGCCGCGCCGCCCCTTTTCCCAGATCGGGGATAAGGCTGTTCCAGGTTTCCGTCCATGTCCGTCCATAGCTGCCGAGCCACCGGTCCGGTTCCGCCGTATTTACCGTCCATACCGCCATGGCGCCCGCGGAAAAGGCGGGGATGAGGACGTTGGAAAAGGAAAGGCCGGCCGAGCTGTTCCATCTGCGTATGAGCCGTTCGTTGTCATAATCCGCTTCGCCGTCAAATCCCGCGCTGAAAGGCCCTGCCAGCTGCAGGTTAAAGCGGTGGTTGGCGGTTATATCACGGGGCGCGACGGAAAACGTCTCGCCGGCCGTAAAGGCCCCCCATGTCCGGGAAATTCCGTGGCCGGCCGACCAATACCAGTCGTCTTCGGCAATGTTAAAGGCAAAATCACCGTCCAGGCGGGCGCCGAGAAGAGTAACGGAAGCGTTCGATCGGTTCATGGCGCCGCTGCTGAGTTCGTTTGACGCGGTAAAGGGGTCGCCCCGTATGGCGCCTTCCAGCGCCGTCTTTACCGCCAGATTTTCCAGCACCGTTGTTCCGCCCATCGAAACGATGGGTTCGGGGTAGTTCCATTCCACCCTGCTCCCGCCGTTGAACCGGTAGGCGGCGGAAGGATCTTCCAGAATGATTTCGTCAAGGAACAGCGTGCCTGAGCCTCGGCCTGTCGCCAGCACCGCGGCGTATTGGGATCGCCCTTCCCCGGTATCGCCTTCGTTCGCCGCGCTTTCCCGGGACGAAAGCGGATGGTAACGGACTACCGCGCCGGGCGCCGGAACGCCGTCAATCTTTATTCCTTTTTCTTCACCGCGGTACCCTATCTGCACCATGTGCCATTCGCCCGCCGTAAAATAAGGCGGCAGGGGAATTTCGGCGTCCAGCGTAATCCCCGAATAATTCAAATCGGGATCCTGGGCCAGGACGAAACGGAGCTTTTCCAGGGGAGGACTGAAATCCTGGGCTTTAACAAAAAAGGTCAGGATCTTGTATTCGGAAAGGGAAAGGGCGGGAATACGGTTGTCCACGCCCGCGGCCCCCGCGCCTGAAAGGTTCATGTCCAGCCTCAGTACACGCTGGCGGGTTCCCTCGGAATGTAATTTGCCCAGTATGTCCCCGTACTTGTCTTCGAGCCTGTTAAGCCCGGTCTCCATCCATTCCGAGGCCTGTACGACGGTATCCGGCGCCGGGGAGAGGCCGCCGCCCGCGGCCTGGGCGACGGGCCGCCAGGACGTCCCGCGTATGATGGGCGGCGCGAGAAGTACGCGGCCCGAGAGGCTTCCTGTTCCGGTGTAGGTGACGAGAAGCCGCATGTGGGTCGCCCCTTTTAATTTCCGGCGGTCGTCGTCGGTCAATGTATACGGGACAATCCGGGCGTTCTCGCCGAAAACAGACGCCGCGGTAAAGAGGGGTATGGCGACGATAAGGCTGTCGTTTTCGGTGACGCCGTAATCTTTTCCCGAAAGGGCGCCGAATTGAACTTCAACTTCAATATCGCCCGACGCGGGGAAGGCCTGAAATCCGTAAAAACGGAAGGGAATTTCAATTTCCGCGGCCTTTTCAAGAATTTCTCCTTCGGTTCCCAGGGAAACCTCAAAGCCGGCCCCGGTTTTGACGGTATCAAGGGAAAATTCCGCGGCCAGCACCTGCGTCGCCGATGAAAACTGCGGATCTTTTGCAGGATAGGGGCCGTCCTTGCCCGAAACGACGGGGGCGCCCGAGGTGATGTTCATCAGATTTCCGAACAGGGAATTATCCCGGTAATTCCGGTAGACAAGGGGCGCGCGGTTGTTCAGGGAATAAGAATAGGGCGGCCATGAATTGAATGAATACTCCGCCGTCATGGAAAGAATTGTTTCGTTTCCCTCCATTCCCGCCGCCCGGAAGATTCCGGTAGTATCCGGCTGTT
>JAITJV010000166.1 GCA_031278755.1 Treponema sp.
CATAAAGGCCGCGCCGAGTATGCCGGTTTTAACCGGATCGTTCCCGAAGGCCCGCGGCCCTATGAGGACGGAATCCCTGTTGGTGTAAAGATCAACGGCGGGGGCGAAGTTCATGTTGATCCCCAGGGCGGCAAGTTCTTTTCCTATGTAATAGCCCGCAAGATAGGCGTCGCGCGGATAGCCCGACGCGCCTATGGCCATGTTTCCCGGCGTTTCGCTGGTATCGCCTTTAACGTGGCGCACGAGGCCGCCTTCCTGATCCGTAGCGACAAGGAGGGGGATGCCGAGCGGCCCCGCAAGGCTTGCCTGCTGCAGTTCCCCCACGGTCCGCGCAAGGAGGCGGGTGTCCCCCGTGTTCCAGCCGAAAATCTTCACCCCGCCTATTTTTCTGCCCCGTATCCAGTCGATGATGAGGGGCGAAGGCTCCGCCCCTACCCAGCCGAACATGAAGGTCTGGGCAAGGGCTTCTTCGTCGCTCATGGCGTCCGTCAGGGCCGCCGCATGCGCGGCGGGGGAAAGTCCTGAAGAAGGATCGGAAAATGAAAGTGAAAAAAGCGGAAAGGTGAAATTAACAACAAAGAACAGCAGAAGGCGGCGCATGGGCTTAAACCGGATAGGCGCTGCCGCGGATTTCGTCAATATACGCCGCGGCGCTGTGGGCCGCTACGGCCCCTTCTCCGGCCGCGACCACCACCTGTCTGAAGGGCGACGCCCTGACGTCCCCCGCGGCAAAAAAACCGGGAACCGAAGAAGCCATGTTTTGATCGGTTATAACATACCCTGACTGATCCAGCGCCGCGCCGAGGCCGGCCGCCAGCCCCGCCTGGGGGATCATTCCGGTAAAAATGAAGACGGCGTCAGCCGCTTCTTCGGATTGTTTTCCGTCCGTCTCAAGGATCACCGACGAAACTTTTTTTTCGCCCCTGATTTCCTTCATAACGGTGTTGAAACGGACGGAAATGCCCGGATTGTGCAGCACCCTGTCCGCGAGCGCCTTCTGCGCCCGGAACATTCCGCGCCTGTGTATCAGCGTTATCTGCGGCGAAAGACGGGCGAGGTACTGGGCTTCATCGCAGGCGGCGTCCCCCCCGCCGACGACGAATATTTTCTTTCCTTTGAAAAAAGGGCCGTCGCAGGTTGCGCAGTAAGAGATTCCGCGGCCCTGAAATTCCGCCTCTCCGGGGATGTCCAGCGTCCGGTGCTTTGCCCCCGAAGCAAGGATCACCGCTTCCGCGCGGCGGATTTCGCCGTTTCCGGCAAGGACCGAGAAGCGGCCCTCCTCTTTTTTGACGGAACAGGCGGAATCGATAAGGAACGCGGCGCCGAACGCTTCGGCCTGCCGGTGAAGATCCTGTGAAAATTCAAAGCCCGATTTGGGGCCCGCGTTTCCGGAGCCGACATTGCCCGGATAGTTTTCAAGCACGTCAATATTAAGCGCCTGGCCGCCCGGGGCAAGCTGTTCTATCAGCAGCACCCTGAGGTTTGCCCGCGCCCCGTATTGCGCCGCGGTAAGCCCGGCAGGGCCGCCCCCGATAATGATCAAATCAGCGTCAAAGTTTTGCATGATACAATAAATATAGCAGAAATTACCGGTGATGTGTATTGGACGCCGTGGAACGGAATATCACCGGCTGTAATCATTTTCCTTTCCGAGCGATTCCAGATATAATGAAATCATTCCCCTGTGGTGTGTTTGATGGTTGGACACGTGTATTAGTATCATTTCGACTTTTTCCCTGCATTGAGCGCCTTCTGAATCCGTCCACTTTGCTTCTTTTGTTAGAATATCCGCCGTAATTTCGTTTACAAAATTTATTAAAACATCATCCAATTCCGGCCTCTTTGCCAAATATTCATCAATATTTTCGAACAACAGTTCCCTGAAATTATATTCCCTGTTAAAATATGAACCGTTAAGGCTGCTGAAATTGCCTGCGGATTTAAGCCTGCTTAACCAGATATAGTCCCAAATAAATATATGAGAGCATAACTCATGTATTGATTTATAATATCCGGAGAAGCGCCTGTTCCATTCTTCATCGGTAAGAGTTTTTATTATGTTATTCATTTCCTGATTTATTTCTTTATTGTATTTTACCAGGAGCTTAAATATATTTTCCGCCACGGGACCCTCCGGTTCATCATTTCATTACAGATACATTTTGTCAATGGACATGTTCAATATTGAATAACGCTAATATATTCCGGGCAATATTGCGGCGTTTGCAAAAAACCGGTATAATTTTTAGCGGGGGATTTTTATGAGCGAACAAACAGAATCTGCGGCAGGCTCCGGGAACGGCCGGCTCAACAAAACACCGGCCCAATGAAACACCCGAAGGGCGTCCGCCCGGCGGCGGCCGCTTTTTTTGCTTTCTTCCTGTTTGCCGTATTTCCCCTTGCCGCCCAGCCCGCGGTTTTCCCTTCGCTTGAACCCGACGGCAGGGCCGCCGTCTACGCCGGCGCCGGCCCTGATTATTCATGGGAGCTTCTGGCTGAAATAGGCCTTTGGGCTTCGGGATCCGGGCCGGCGGATTCCGGAACGGATCAGGCGCGGCTGATTGAACGCATTCGGGCGGGGGCCGCGGAACTAAAGGCCGATCCCCTGCTTCCCGCGGATCCTGCGGAACGGGGGGAATATGTCCTTTCCTTCATGCATAAAAAATTCCTCAAATCGTATTCGCTGATCCAGACGCGGCTGGACACGCTGCTTGAAAACGGCAGGTATAACTGCGTTTCTTCGGCGGTGCTTTATCTTGTCCTTGCGCAGTCGGCGGGCCTTGATGTACGGGGGGTGATGACGAAGGATCACGCCTTTGCGTCGGTGAATATCAACGGAGAACTTGTGGATGTGGAAACGACAAACCCCTACGGTTTTAATCCGGGCAACCGGAAGGAATTCCACGACGGTTTCGGCAGGCTTACGGGTTTCGCCTATGTGCCGGCGGCGAATTACCGCGACCGTTCGGCCATTACGCCCATTGAACTGGTTTCGCTGGTTTTTTCCAACCGCATCGCGGATCTGGAAAAGCGGGGGCGTTTTGCCGAAGCGGTGCCGCTGGCGATAAGCAGGGCGGCCCTTCTTGAAGGCAGGC
>JAITJV010000192.1 GCA_031278755.1 Treponema sp.
TTCTTCCCTGGGCCGTGGCGGGTTTTGCCCTTGCCCTGACCGTTGACCGTTTTGTCCCCGGGAGGCTTTTCAAAATTCTCATCGCGATCTGCATACTCGGCGGGCTTGCGGTGATGGTGTGGAACGACCGGCGGAAAAGGGGCGTCAAACAGGCGCCCGCGTCATGGTGGTTCGCGGCGATTTTCGGGATTATGGGGGGCTTTTCCACGATGATAGGAAACGCCGCGGGACCTGTCATGTCGGTCTTTCTCCTTTCCATGCAGCTTCCCAAGGAATCATTTGTCGGAACCGGCGCGTGGTTTTACCTTTTGGTGAACCTGCTTAAACTCCCCATACAACATTTTGCCTGGCATAATATCACGGCGGGGGGCCTTATCCTTGACGCCATGATGATTCCGGTCATCGTTATTGGCGCCGTTTTGGGGGTTTTGCTCGTAAAAAAGATCTCCGAAAAACATTACCGGGTGTTGATCTATGTGCTTACCATCCTGTCCGCCGCCCTCCTTTTCGTCTAGTTTTACCGCTTTTTCGACTGATTTTTCGGGATTTTCCTGATTTTTCTTGACCTTACGCCCCGGTTTAAGTATGTTTTTAACAAAACCAATTACAGGAAGTTTTCATGTCAAAACATCATAGACACCGTGATGAAGTTCAGCCGGCTGTAAACGGCGCCCAGGCAAGTCCGAAAGGGGAAAACACGGAGGATTCCGGTACGGACGGGGTTTTGGGGCAGAATGGACAGCCGGATTCCGGCCGGATCCCGGGAGATTCCGAAATTCAAGACGCGGATCTACACGCCGATCCTGAATCAAAGGGGGAAAGCCCGCCCGGGGAACGTATTGCCCTTCTGGAAGCCGAACTTGCCGGTACGAAGGATCAGCTTCTCCGCAAGGCGGCCGATTTTGAAAACTTCCGCAAGAGGATGAACAGGGAAAAACAGGAGGCCATTGATTTCGCCAATCAGAGCCTGCTGCTCGATCTTATCCCCGTTATTGATGATTTCGAGCGGGCCCTGAATTCGGCCAAAAGTTCAAAGGATTTTACCAGCCTTTACGAAGGTATAGACATGACGGAAAAGCGCCTTTCCTCACAACTGGAAAGCAAATGGGGCCTTAAGCGCTTCAATTCCGCCGGGGAGCCTTTCGATCCGAACCGGCACGAGGCGATCATGATGGAAAAATCGGCCGGGATATCCGAACCTGTGGTCCAGGAGGATTTCCTCAAGGGCTATATCCTCAAAGACAGGGTGGTACGGAGCTCCAAGGTAAAGGTGCTTATGCCGGAAGATCCGGCGGAGACGGGACCCGAAGCGGCGGAGAACGCGGCGCAGGCCGGAAGCCCCGGAAACGGGGAGAACGGAGAGGAAAAATGAAAAGTACATGTACGCGCAGTTATTGCACTTCCATCCTTTTCCCGTTTTTTGTATATTTTAAAAGAAAAACAATATCGTAAAATCATAGATAGAAAGGAGCATATATAAAATGAGTAAGATAATCGGCATTGATTTGGGCACGACCAATTCCTGCGTAGCCGTTCTTGAGGGCGGCGAACCGGTAGTTATTCAGAATTCCGAAGGCGGCAGAACAACCCCTTCAATCGTCGGCTTTACCGGCAAGGGCGACCGCGTTGTCGGCCAGCCCGCCAAAAACCAGATGATCACCAATCCCGGGAACACCGTTTATTCGATTAAGCGTTTCATGGGGCGCCGCTATTCGGAAGTGGGAAACGAGATGAAACTTGTTCCTTACCGTGTGGTAGAGCAGGGGGATGACGTCCGTGTGGACATAGACGGAAAAAAATATTCCCCCCAGGAAATTTCCGCGTTTGTTTTGCAGAAGATGAAACAGACTGCCGAAGACTACCTGGGTGAAACGGTAAACGAAGCGGTCATCACCGTTCCGGCTTATTTCAATGACGCCCAGAGGCAGGCTACAAAGGATGCAGGCAAGATCGCCGGCCTTGAGGTCAGGCGCATCATCAACGAGCCGACGGCCGCTTCGCTTGCCTTCGGCTTCAACAAGGATCAAAAAAAGGAAAAGACCATTGCCGTTTACGATCTTGGGGGCGGTACTTTCGATATTTCCATACTGGAACTGGGCGAAGGGGTTTTCGAGGTAAAATCAACCAACGGCGATACGCACCTGGGCGGCGACGATTTTGACCGCCGCATCATGGAATGGCTTATCGCGGAATTCAAAAAGGATTCAGGCATAGATCTGGGGCTGGATCGCATGGCCCTGCAGCGGCTCCGCGAAGCTGCGGAAAAGGCAAAAATAGAACTTTCCGCCATGCAGACCACGGAAATCAACCTGCCTTTTATCACCGCCGATCAGTCCGGCCCCAAGCATCTGCAGAAAAGCCTTACGCGGGCGAAATTCGAACAGATGGTTCAGGATCTTCTGGAACGGTCCAAGGATCCGTGCGTCAAGGCGCTCAAGGATGCGGGTCTTGACGCTTCCAAAATAGACGAAGTGATCCTCGTCGGCGGTTCAACCCGCATACCCGCGGTGCAGCAAATTGTAAAGGATCTGTTCAAGAAGGAACCGAACAGGGGCGTTAACCCCGATGAAGCGGTTGCCATAGGAGCCGCAATACAGGGGGGCATTCTGGGCGGCGATGTAAAGGACGTGCTCCTTCTTGATGTTACGCCCCTTTCCCTTGGCATTGAAACCTTGGGCGGCGTCATGACGCGGCTCATACCCCGGAACACCACGATCCCTACGCGGAAGAGCCAGATCTTTTCCACGGCCGCGGACGGCCAGACCGCCGTGTCCATACAGGTACTTCAGGGCGAAAGGGAAATGGCCAACCAGAACCGCACGCTGGGCCGCTTTGACCTTGTGGGTATTCCTCCCGCGCCGCGCGGGGTTCCGCAGATAGAGGTTACATTCGATATAGACGCAAACGGCATAGTCCATGTTTCCGCCAAGGATCTGGGAACGGGCAAGGAGCAGAAGATACGCATCGAAAGCTCTTCCGGCCTCAACGAGCAGGATATTGACCGGATGGTGAAGGAAGCGGAACTGCACGCCGAAGAAGACAAAAAGGAAAGGGAAAAAGCCGAAACCAGAAACGAAGCGGACTCGATGATTTACAGCACTGAAAAAAACATCAAGGATCTTGGAGACAAGGTTAACGCCGAGGATAAATCCAAGGCGGAAGAGGCGATAGCCGAACTCCGCCGCGCCCTTGAAAGCGGGGACATCCCTGTCATCAAAGAAAAGACCGAAGCCTTACGGCAGGTATCCTACAAGATCGCCGAGGAGATCTACAAGACGCAGCAAAGCCAGCAGCAGGGTCAGGGCGGCCCCGACATGGGCAATGCGGCGGGACCCGGTGAATCCCCCCAGGGCGAAGGCGGCGGAAGCAACACAAAAAGCGCCGAAGACGCTGATTACGAAGTAGTAGACGACAAATAAAAGAGGAGGAAGGAGTGGGGAGTGAGGAGAGGAAAATATTCCTGACTTTTCATTCCTGACTCCTGATTGATCAAAAGTGGCCAAGCGCGATTACTATGAAGTCCTCGGCGTACAGAAAAATGCATCAAAAGACGATATAAAAAAGGCGTACCGCAGGCTGGCCATCCAGTATCATCCGGACAAGAACCCGGGGAACAAGGAAGCGGAGGAAAAATTCAAGGAAGCCACCGAAGCCTACGAAATTCTTTCCGACGATCAGAAGCGGCAGACTTATGATCAGTTCGGTTTCGCGGGCGTCGAAGGCATGGCCGGAGGCCAGCATGATTACTCGCAGGTTTTCCGGGGCTTTGAAGATATCTTCGGGGATTTCTCCGGAATCTTCGACACCTTCTTCGGGGGAAGCGGCAGGCGGCAGGGCGGCGCCAGAGGCGCGCGCCAGGGATCAAACCTCCGCTATGATATTGATATCCCCTTCAAAGACGCCGTCTTTGGCACAAAAGTAGAAATTCAGTATTCCAGGAACGAATCCTGCCCGTCCTGCAAAGGCACCGGAGCCGCAAGCGGTTCGGGCAAAAAAACCTGCCCCACCTGCCAGGGTTCAGGCCAGGTAC
>JAITJV010000235.1 GCA_031278755.1 Treponema sp.
GAATGTGATTGTATGTGGGGATACATACCATATTTCGTAGACGTTACAATAATCAACCGCCCCAAGGCTCCCCCGCGCAAGCGGGTTCCTGGGTATGTACCCCACAAACGGAATCAACATACCGCGCAGGCGCTAAACATGCACGGGCGCTAAACGCGCGCGGGCCGCGGGGTATTAACCCCCCGGCACGAATAAAAAGGAGGCGTTTCATGATAAAGAGAAATCCATGCGCCGCAAACATCAAGGCGGGTTATCTTTTCCCCGAGATAGCCAAACGGCGGAAAGAGTACGCCGCGAAGCATCCCGGCGCGAAGATCATCAGTCTTGGAGTGGGAAACACGACGGAACCCATTCTTCCCCACATAGACAAAGGGCTTGTAGACGGCGCGGCGGGACTGGGAACCGCGGAGGGTTATTCGGGCTACGCGGATGAAGGATTTGAAAATCTGCGCCGGCGCATCTCCGAAGTTTTTTACAATGGGGCTTTCGGTATAGATGAAATTTTTATCTCGGACGGGGCAAAGTGCGACATAGGAAGGCTCCAGCTTCTTTTCGGCTCAGGCGTTCCGGTGGCGGTGCAGGACCCCTCTTACCCCGTGTACGTGGACGGCTCCGTCCTTATAGGCGCGGCGGGGCCGTGGGCTGAAGACGGCTACAGCGGAATCACCTACCTTCCCTGCACGGAAGAAAACGGCTACTTTCCCGATGTAACAAAAATCCCTGAAAACGGCATCTTCTATTTTTGTTCCCCCAATAACCCCACGGGCGCGGCGGCGACGCGGGAACAGTTAAACGCCCTTGTAAGATCGGCCCGCGAAAGAGGAACGTTTATCATCTTTGACGCGGCTTATTCCGAATACATACGGGAAAGCACGCTTCCCAAATCGATCTTCGAAATAGACGGGGCAAAGACATGCGCCGTAGAAGTAAATTCATTTTCAAAGCCCGCGGGCTTTACCGGCGTGCGTCTTGGATGGACGGTTGTGCCCGGGGAGCTTGTATACTCGGGCGGCGAAAGCGTCAACGCCGACTGGAACCGTATCTGCGGCACCATCTTTAACGGCGCGTCCAACATTGCCCAGTACGGCGGACTCGCCGCCCTGGACGAAGAAGGCTTAAAAGAGATACGGCGGCTTTCCGACTTTTATCTTGGAAACGCGAAACTAATCAGAAAGGCCCTGCGGGAACTCGGCGTCTCCTGTGTGGGCGGGGACAACTCGCCCTATATCTGGGCGCGTTTTCCGGGGAGGGACAGCTGGGACGTGTTCGCCGAAATCCTGGAAAAATGCCAGGTCCTTACCACTCCCGGCGCCGGCTTCGGCCCCGCGGGCCGGTCCTTTATCCGCTTCTCCGCCTTCGGCCACAGGCCCGACGTCGAAGAAGCCTGCGAAAGACTGGCAGGGCTCAGGGGGTGAGGAAATAAAAACCATGGATCGCGATTCATTGATAGACCGCCTTAAAGCCTGGCATGAAAATAATGAACACCAGAGTATTATTGGCGAACTGGACAAACTTCCCCGGACCGAATGGGATTACGAAATTTCGGGATTGTACGCGCGGGCGCTCAACAACACCGAACGGTATGAAGAAGCCCTGAATCTGCTTGTGAGCATCGGGGAAGAAGGGAAGGAAGACGGACTCTGGTATTTCCGGACGGGTTATTCCCTGTATTATCTTGACCGTGAGGAAGAAGCGGCCGAATATTTTCAGAAAGCGATTGATTACGGAGATGACGGCGAAGACGCCCATGAGATGCTGCGGTACAGCCTGGAAGAGGCGGACAGAAAAAAACGCATGGCGGACTATCACCCCGAATTGTATACCGAAGAAGAAATCAACTGTCTTGAAGCCCATGTCAAAAAATATTTCGGCGAATACGAGCATGTGTTTCATGAACTGGAATCTCCCGATATTCATGTTGATATACTCAAGCTCGATCCTGTTCCCGGGAGGAATTACTACATTCTTATTACCCAGGGAATGGGGGCGCGCCGGATGAACGCGCCCCCCGAATTCAGGAACACCCGCGACAGGGCGGAGATTATGGTATGCCTCCCGCCCGATTGGGATTTTGATAATCTTAAAGATGAAAACTGCTACTGGCCGCTGCGCTGGCTCAAGATCATGGCGCGGCTTCCCGGAAACGAGGATTCCTGGCTCGGCTGGGGGCATACGGTTCCCAACGGCGGGCCTTTTTCGGAAAATACAAAACTCTGCACCATGATGCTCCTTTCCCCCGGCGGCTTTGGCAGAAAGTCTTCCGAGTGTACGATGCCCGACGGCGGCATAGTGAATTTTTATCAGATGGTGCCGCTCTACGAAGAAGAGGCAAACCTTAAAATACAAAAGGGCGCCGAAACGCTTCTGGATCTGCTTGACGGCGAATGTCTTGAATTTATCAACGTTGGCCGGAAAAACGTATGCAGAACGGGGGACACGAGAACGGCTTCATCGGTAAATCCGGATTAGGCGGCCGGTTTTTATGACGGAAAAGAAACGTTCCAAGCCTGAACACATGACGCACCTTTCGGGCGGCCGGCTGGTACGCAAGAGCCACGGCCGCATTGCCTTCCGCGGCATGATCGATTCCCTTGAAGCGGAAATTCTTGAGGCCCAGTGTCTCGCCGCGGGGCTGGGCGCCGGGCGGTACTGCGCTTTTTTGGGCGAAACGCTTGATGTTTTGCGGACAATCCTCGCCGCGGAAGTCAGGGAAACGCCGCTTCCGTCTTTCAGCCTTTTTGGATTTTCCCTTGAGGAACTCCGCAGGCAGAGCCACAACACGGAAAGCGCCTTTGGTTTTTCCCATCCGGTTCCCGTTTACGGCATGGGACCCCTTGCCGTCCGGCTTAATACCCTGCGCGCGAAAATACGGGAAGGGGAACTCCTTGCGGTCCGCGTCCTCCGCGGGCGGAAGGACGTCATCACGGCCATGAACAGGCTTTCAAGCGCCATGTACTGGCTTTTTTGTAATTCGGTAAAGGATTCCCGCGCCTAAAGAACCGCCAGCCCCGATACTATCGCCGTCTGCGCGGCGATGTAGGACGCCATGACGGCGAAGTCCCCCCATTTGGGCCTGACGTTAAAAAGGAAGCGGGCGAGCATGCAGTCCGAGGCAAGGAATAAAAGGCTGCCCGCAAAGACGGCGGCCGACGCGGGGCTTTTTTCCGAAAGGAAAAGCTGAAGGGCCGTCATGCTCATCAGCATGATGGTGATTTCATAAAAGACAACCGGTATACGCATGCCTCCGGGCGGCCGTATCCAGCGGTAGACGGCCGCGCCCGCCGCGGAAAAAACCGCCGCCGAAACGGCGGCGAGAGGCGCCGAAACGCCCCCGGTAAACCGCAGCATGGACGGAATATAAAAAAGGTGCCCCAGCAGAAAACTCGCAAGCCCCAGCCTGAAAAAGAGCGGCTTGTTGACGCCAAGAAGAAATACGTCGCCGGCCCAGCCTGCCGCCGCGGCAAGGATGACCGTAACAAGCATGGTGTGCGATCCTGTAATATACGCGGCAAGAAGCGGAGGAAGGAGAAATATTTTGCTTATGCATTCTGTTTTTTTCCTGCCGAGAAGAACGGCGGAAAGGTGCACAATGACGGCGGCGGCGAAAATTCCGCCAAAAATAAAGGACACTTATTCCCTGTTCCTTTCCTTTTTGCCGCCCCGTACGGGGCGCAGTTCGGCTTCGCTTACCAATTCCGGATCGTCGACGCCTATGGGCAGTTCCCGGCCTTCTTCAATTTCAACGTCTTCTTCCTCAAATGCGGCCCACAGTTCCCGCTGCGGAGGTTCGGCGTCAATGCGGGCTATTTCGTCGTTTTCTATGCGTATGGAGATGAGCTTTGTCACCCCCGATTCTTCCATGGTAACGCCGAGAAGGGTTCCTGCGCCGGTAACGGTCTTTTTGTTGTGGGTGATGACGATAAACTGGCTTGTACCGCTGAATTCGCGGAGAAGTTCCACAAAGCGGCTTACGTTTGCCTCGTCCAGCGCGGCGTCTATTTCGTCAAGAAGGCAGAAGGGGCTGGGCTTTACCATGTATGTGGCAAAGAGAAGGCCCACCGCGGTCATGGAGCGTTCGCCGCCCGAAAGCAGGCTGATGTGCTCAAGTTTTTTCCCCGGCGGCTGGGCGTAAATTTCTATTCCCGATTCAAGCACATGGTTTGGGTCGGAAAGCCTGAGTTCCGCCCTGCCTCCGCCGAAAAGCCTGCGGAACATATTGTGGAAATTTTTCTTTATCTTGTTGTAGGTTCCCATGAAGAGTTCGGAGGATTCGTTGCGTATTTCCGCCGTAAGGTTTTCAAGATCTTTTCTGGCTTTTTCAAGATCGGCCATCTGTCCGGTAAGAAAATCGTAGCGTTCCTTTGCTTCAGCGAATTCTTCCGGGGCCATAAGGTTGACTTGCCCGAGATCCTTCAGGGCCTGCCGCGCCGCGGCGAGCTTTTCGCGCAGTTCGGGGGGGGCCGCCGTGATGGTAAAGATACGCTCTTCGAATTCCATCAAGTCCCGTGAGTGGGTTTCCCGGAAGTTGTCCTGTATGTTTTTGATTTCCATTTCGGACTGAACGAGGTCGAGGTGTATTTTTTCCATGGCTTCCTGGATTCCGGCGAGATCCTTGACCCGTTTGCCAAGGGCTTCCCGTTTTCCCGCCACGTCCCCGTTCCGCTTTGTGATATCCTGTTCCAGCTTTTCAAGTTCCGCGGTCAGTTCCGCGCCCTTCTTTTCAATTTCCGCTATTTCTTCCCTGGCTTCCGTTATACGTTCTTCTATTTCTTCGCCGCGCCTGCGGTCAAGAAAAAGTTCATCCCGTATATTTTTAAGAAGCCCTTCCTGCCCGGCAAGTTCCCTGCGTATAAGCCGGGCCTGCTCCCCGGCGGCCTGCGCCTGGGCGCTCATGCGGGCGCGGTTTACCCGCAGGTGTTCCAGCGTCGCCCGGTATTCGTCCATTTTGGCGGCGAGGCCCGCGTTGTCTCCGCGGAGGCCCCCTATGCGCCGCCGCCTTTCTTCAATGCCGTCCTTGGCCCGGCGTATCATCGCGTCATAGCCGCGTTTTTTGGTGATGATCCCTTCGGGCGCAAGGAATTCATCGATAAACAAAGGGGTGCTCTTCCGGTAGCTTTCAAAAAGGGAAAGGGCTTTTTCAGAACTAACCGCCGCTTCGGCAAGGGCGGCGGCAAGCCCTTCGGCAAGACGCCTGAGTTCCGCGGGACCCGGCCCGGCGCTCCCGTTGCCGGCTTCGGCCATGGCCGCGGCGTTGGACAAATCCCGTATCAATGCCTCGCGGCCGGCGAGGAGCGTATGCAGTTTCTGCAGGGTTCCGGTAAGCGCCTCCTCGGTGTTCCGCCGTTCGGCCGCCGAATAGCCCGCTTCCCGCAGCCCCGCGTCGAGAGCCGCCACGATGTCGTCGGTGATGGCTTCAAGGTCTTTTTCACGGGCGGCCTGATCTTCCCCGAGGCCGCGGATTTCTTCTTCGGTTTTTGCAACGGCGTTTTCGTTGTCGCCTATACGGGTGGAAGTAAGCTGTATGTTTTCTTCAAAAGCCCTGATGTTTTCGTCAATGCCGCCGGTCTTTTTAAGAAGATCCCGTACAACGGCGTCCTGCTCGGCGGCGTCGCCCGAAAGTTCTTCAATTTTTATGGACGCCGCCTTTTCCCGGCTTTCATTGGCGGCCGCCTTGGCCCTGTTTTCCTCACGCTGTTCGGCAAGAAGCCGGCTTTCCTTTTCCCTGGCGTTCTTTTCAACCGCCAGGCCGTAAATGTTCTTCTGATATTCAACCAGTTTTTCCTCCATGGAATTTACCTGGTCCATGTTTTCTTCCAGATCCCTGTTTTCGGCGTCCATCTCGGAACGCATGCGGTCCCGTTCGGCGGTTTTTTTCCGCAGGGCTTCTTTCCGTTCGTCCCGTTCGTACCTGAACTGCTTGAGCCGCAGAAGCTGTATGTCCAGTTCGTACCGGAAAATATCTTCCCTGAGCAAACGGTATTTCGCGGTTTTTTCGGACTGAACCTTGAGGGCGTCGTAAGAGCGCTTTACTTCGCCCAGTATCACTTCAACCTGGCGCATGTTTTCTTCGGTCCTGGCAAGGTTGCGCTCCGCTTCGGCGCCCCTGACCTTGTACCGGGTGATCCCCGCGGCTTCTTCAAAAAGGTAGCGCCGCTCATCGGGTTTTGACGAAAGGATCTGATCGATTTTTCCCTGCTCCATTACCGAATAGGCGGCCTTGCCCACGCCGGTATCCCAGAAAAGTTCCCGTATTTCCTTGAGGCGCACCGGCGCCTGGTTGATAAAATATTCGCTTTCGCCGGAACGGTAGAGCCGCCGCCTGATTTCGATTTCGGGCATGTCTATGGGAAGAAGCCCCGCTTCGTTGGCGAGGGTCATGGTTACTTCGGCGACGTTGAGGGGCTTGCGGTTTTCGGTTCCGTTGAAGATCACGTCTTCCATTTTTTCGGCCCGCAGGGATTTTGACGCCTGCTCGCCGAGCGCCCATTTGACCGCGTCAACCACATTGGATTTTCCGCAGCCGTTGGGCCCCAAAAGGGCCGTGATCCCGTCGGCAAATTCAACCCTGGTCCGCTCGGCAAAGGATTTGAACCCCAATATGTCGATATTTTTCAGAAACAAAACAAACTCCGGTTCCCTGGTGCTTTATGCCGGCGGTTTACCGCGTTTTTCAGGGCAGCATTGCCTTTTAATGTACCATTAAGAAGGAACAGATGACAAGGGAGAAGCCAAATCCGGGCCGCCCGTACCGCGTCTGCCCCTGCTTGCGCCGCCAAATCGCCCGCACCGTCCCCCGCCTGCTTGCGCCGCCGCCCGGCCCCCACCCGCCTGCGCCCGTACCGCGCCTGCCCGTGCCGCCCATACCCCCGCGGGGCTGGAACAGGCCGTGAGGCCGCCGGGGACAATTACGGCAAGAAAAAGAAGAAAACTACTTAACGTTTGTTAGGGGGAACAGCGCTTTACCATACAAAGGACCGGATCGTTTCGTGGATGTTTCCGTTTTAAGGGAAGCAGGTAATGTATTTGCTTGACAATTTTCCATTACGGCTTTATCCTGTTCATATAAATTAACCTCGAAGGGAGGCCATAATGGCAAAAGTAGAATTAAAGGGTATTTCTAAAGTTTATGAGGGCAATGTCCGCGCCGTGGATAATGCCAACATCGTGGTTGAAGACAAGGAATTTGTCGTTTTTGTCGGTCCGTCCGGATGCGGTAAATCAACCACCCTCCGTATGGTCGCCGGTCTTGAGGATATCACCGAAGGTGAACTCTACATAGACGGCGAATTGATGAACGATGTTCCCCCGAAAGACCGGAATATCGCCATGGTATTTCAGAATTACGCCCTGTATCCCCACATGACCGTGTACGAAAACATGGCGTTTGGGCTTCGGATCAAGAAAGTTGAAAAATCCGAAATCGATCGCCGTGTTCACGAAGCCGCCAGGATCCTTGATATTGAAAAGTTCCTGGATCGCAAGCCCAAAGCCCTGTCGGGCGGTCAGCGCCAGCGCGTCGCGGTCGGCCGGGCCATCGTACGCAACCCCAAGGTATTCCTCTTTGACGAGCCTCTTTCCAACCTGGACGCAAAGCTCCGCGTGCAGATGCGCGCCGAACTTTCCGATCTCCACCTGCGGCTTAATGCGACAATGATCTACGTTACTCACGACCAGGTGGAAGCCATGACCATGGCGAACAAGATCGTCGTTATGAAAGACGGGAAGATACAGCAGATAGGGTCCCCCCTGTATCTCTACAATCACCCGGTAAACAAATTCGTCGCCGGTTTCATTGGTTCTCCCCCCATGAACTTCCTCACCGTCAAGGTGGCGGAAAAAGGCGGAGCCATAGTCCTTGAAGAAGGTTCGTTCGAAGTGAAACCCGCCGCCGACCACGTTGAGTACCTTAAAAAATACCTGGGCAAGGAGATTTTCTTCGGCATCAGGCCCGAAGATCTTTCCTTTACCGAAAAGGGCGGGGAGAACAGCTTCTCCGTAAAGATCACCGTTGTTGAACCCCTGGGCGCCGATATACACCTCTGGCTCACCACCGCCACCCAGCCGCTGGTTGCCCGTACCGAACCCCACTATGATTTCAAGGTCGGCAACAGCATCAGTTTTGTTCCCCGCATGGACAAAGCCCGCTATT